>NZ_JBEOZU010000127.1:0-20467 GCF_040298185.1 Streptomyces sp. NPDC001634
GCCGCGTCCACCTGCGACGGACGCGTGCTGCGCGACGGCGGCCTCGGGCTGCCCGGCGCCGAGCAGAGCGATCCGCAGGCCACCTACTGGGCGCTGCGACTCGGCTGCTCCGCAGTCCGGGCACCGGCGGCCGGCGCCCACTCGAGGGCCGGGTGGCCGACGGAGCAGGCCCGTGAGGCGGCGCTGAGCGCGTCCGCTTCCGCCCTGGCGGTGGCCCGCCGGACCGGACAGACCGCCGAGTTCGCCGGCCCCCTGGCCCGCGAGGTGCGTGAGGTGTGGCTGCCCCGCCTGGACCACCCCGCGCCGTACGACACGGCGCAGCTGGTCGACCGGGTGAACCTGCGGCTCGTGACGCGGGCGCTGGGCGACGCGGTGTACCGCGACGTCGACCGGCGCCTGCCCGCCCCGTCCCTGCGTGGGGTGCGGCCGACGGACGATGCGCTGCTGCTGCTGAGCACGCTGGACGCACGCGGGTCCGCGACGGCGGAACGCGCCCTGTGCGCCGCCGGGTCACCGCTGCGCACGGCGGTCGCGGGGAGCGGCACGTCGATCGTGCGCGCCGCCTGGCTCGCGGCCGCCGCCGATGCCTGCCACGACCCGGACCTGCACCGGCGCGCCCTGGCGGCCGCGAGAGCCGTGCGGGCAGGGACCGCGCTCTACCGCAGCGGCACCGCCGTGTCCTTGGAGGCGTCGGTGATGGGCACATGGATAGACCGCCCGCGCACGGATGCCGTCACGGCCTGGGCGAACGCGGGCCTGTGCCGCGGGGACCGCTGCGCGGAGACGCCGCGTCAGCTCCGTACGACGGATCACACCCCGCTCCGCACCCTCGCCGTGCTGCTGACCGCGCACACCGGCGACTACGGGGGCCTGTTCCCGGTGTCCTTCTGAGGGAGTTCGCACACCTGTGGGGCCCGTCCCGTGGACGGGCCCCACAGTCATGTCCTCTCAGGCCAGCACCCCGGCCAGATGCCGGTCCAGCGCGGCCCCGTCCCGTACGCCGCCCCGGAAGGCGACATACCCGTCCGGGCGGACCAGCAGCAGCGCACCGGACTCGGCCCCCAAGGCGGTGCGCACGGCGCCCGAGGGGTCGGTGACGGTGCCCTTCGGGCCGCGTCCGGCGGCGGTGACCACGTGCACGGGGACGCCGGCCCGGCGGGCCCCCGCGGCGGCCTCCTTGGCGGCGAGCTCGGCGGCCGCCGTGTCCGCCGGGTCCTCGGGGAACGCCAGCAGCGTCCAGTCGCCCTTGCCCAACAGCGAGAACAGCCGGCCCGCGCCCCCCTCGGCGACTGCGTCCGGCACCCGCGCGCCCGGGCCGGGCCCGTCGTCGGCCGGGGCGGTTCCGCCGCTGAGCGGGCTGTCCGGGTAGCCGAGGGCGAGCCCGGTGTGCTCCCCGGCCCCGGCGTTCGCGAGCCGGGCGTGCAGCAGTTCGAAGGGGGGCAGGGGCCCGACGCCGCCCCAGTACGTGCGCCGGTTGCGCTCGGCCAGCGCAAGCGCGAGCGGCCTGCGCTCCGCCTCGTAACTGTCGAGCAGCCGCGCGGACGCCCGGCCCCGGACCACCGCCGCGAGCTTCCAGCCCAGGTTGAACGCGTCCTGCAGCCCGGTGTTCATGCCCTGCGCCGTCACCGGCATGACGGTGTGCGCGCTGTCGCCCGCCAGGAGGCACCGCCCGACCCGGTAGGTGTCGGCCACCGCGTTGTAGAGCCGTACCCGCCAGTTGAACCGGCCGTCGTGGAAGTTCAGGCCGGACACGCCGCTGACCCGGCGCACCGCCTCGAGCACCTCCGCCACGTCCGGATCACCGGTCCGGTCCGGATCGGGGTCGGCCACCCCCGCGTAGAAGCGGTGCCGTCCGTCGGGCAGCGGGGCGGTCCCGAGCGAGCCCGCCTCGGTCAGGAAGAGGTGGCAGTGCGCCGGGTCGCCGGGCAGTGAGCCCGTCCAGCGGGCGTCGATCTGCAGCAACTGGGTTCCGGGGCAGGGTTTCTTCTCCCAGCCCGCCCCGATCTGGTCGCGCACCGTGCTGTGCGGGCCCTGCGCGCCCACCACCCAGCCGGCCCGCACCGTCTCCACGCTGCCGTCGGCGTCGGCCAGCACGACCGTGACCCGGCCCGGGCCCTGCTCGACGGCGACCGCGGTCAGGGCCCGCTCGACCCGTACGCCGAGCCCGGCCAGCTGCCGGGTGAGCATCGCCTCGGTCCGCTGCTGTCCGATCAGCAGCGGCCGCGGATACGGCGTGCCCTGCTGGTCGGCGGGCCGCACCAGCGGCGGCAGGCCGGCGAAGTGGTGGGTGCGGTGGGTGTAGGCGACCCCGGCGTCCAGGTACGCGTCGACCGGCAGGCCCATGAGGTCGAAGACCTCCAGGGTGCGCTGCCACACCGTGCAGGCCCGGGTTCCGGGGCGCGGCTCGGCGCGCCGGTCCACGATCCGCACCCGTACGTCCCTGCGGGCCAGTTCGATGGCGGTGCACAGGCCGACCGGCCCGGCACCGACCACCAGCACCTCCGGATCGGTGTCCGGGGCCCCGCTCACACCCGCTCCCAGAAGAGCAGCCAGTGGTGCGACGGCAGCCGTGTGCTGCCCGCGGGCCGCAGGCCCGCCTCGGCGGCGAGCGCGGTGAACTCCTCCACCGTGCGCTCCCGGCCCTTGTTGAACACCAGCATCCGCAGGTCGTACTCGGTGTTGAGCTGCCTGCCCGCGTCGTCGGCGACGACCCGCTCGACGACCACGACCCGGCCGCCCTCGGGCAGCGCCTCGGCGCACCGGGCGAGGATCGCCACGGACTCCTTGTCGTCCCAGTCGTGCAGGATCTGGCTGAGGAGGTAGACGTCGGCGCCCGCGGGCAGCGGGTCGAAGAAGGACTGCCCGACCACCTCGGTGCGCTCGGCGATCCCGGCCGCCGCGAACCGCTCGGCGCCCCCCTCGACCGTCCCGGGCAGGTCCACCAGGACGCCCCGGGAGCCGGGCGCCTGCCGCAGGATCGCCTCCAGGAGCGCGCCCGTGCCGCCGCCGATGTCCGCGATCCGGCGCGCCTCGTGCCAGGGGTGCGCACCAGCCACCTCGGGGGCGAGGCGTCCCTGGACGGCGGCCATCTGGGCGTTGAACGAGTCGGTCAGCTCCGGGTGCGCGGCCAGGTCGTCCCAGAAGGGGACGCCGAACACCGTGTCGTAGCCGGGCTCGCCGGTGCGCACCGCGTGCAGGAGTCCGCCGCAGGCGGCCAGGTCGATACGGCCGCTGGCACCCTCCAGGTCCAGCCAGTGCCGCATCCGCGAGGGGTGCGTGTCGAGCAGCAGGCGCGAGGTGCCGGTCAGGCCGTACACACCCGGTTCGTCCTCGCTGAAGACGTCGCGGCAGGCGAGGAAGCGCATGAGCCGGCCCAGCGCGCTCTCCTCGGCCCCCGTCCGCTGTGCCAGTTCGGCCCGGGTGCGGGCGCCCGCCTCGATGTGATCGGCGATGCGCAGCGTGGCCGCCACGCGCACCGCGATGGGGGTGAACACGTCGACGAACGCCGGACGCCCGCCCGGCCCACGTGGTGTCGGTTGCTGCGTGTTCTCCGTGTGCGTGTCGATGGCAATGCACCTCTTCCATGTGCGCTGTCGGACAAGTGGTCCGTGGGCGGTGGACCGATGGTCCTGACGACGCCTCGACGCAGGCTCAAGCGCGGGTGGCGGCCACTCCGGTTGCCGGAAGGGGTTGACGCGGGCGCCCATGTCTCTCTAAATTAGAGATGCACGGAAACAGAGAAGCACCAGATCCGAGAAGAATCGAACCTTGAGCGAAGGAGTCGTCATGAACGCCATCAACGAGATCCGGGCCCGCTTCACCGACCTCGACGCCCGCGCCGTCCTCGCCGAGCTCGTCGCCCGCTGGGACGCGGGGGACGGAAAGGGCTACGGCGAGCTGTTCACCCCGGACGCCACCTACGTGCAGTTCGACGGGGTGCTGCTGGACGGCCGCGAGGAGATCGCGGACATGCACGACCTGATGTTCCGCACCATGCTGTACGGCACCCGGCTGGTCACCCACGAGATCGAGAGTGTCCGGCAGGTCGGCGAGGACGGCGCAGTTGTGGTCTCCACCGGTGCGGCGCTCTACCCCTGGCAGAAGGAGGTCACGCCCAAGCGGCTGTCGAGGCAGACCCTGATCCTGGAGCGCCGGGACGGGCGGTGGCTGATCGCCGGCTTCCAGAACAGCCGCATCAAGCCCTTCCCCACCAGCGGGCCGCTGTTCGAGGTGGCGAGCCGGGCCGTCCGTCTGCGCGTCGACCGCGCCCGGCGGGCCGCCTGAGCATCGGTCACCGGGCGGCGCCGTCCAAGGTCATCGCAAGTACCCTGGCCGGAACCGAACGGCAGAAAGGCAGCGCCACGATGCGACCGCACAGAGAAGAGGACCGCTCCCTCGGCACCCTCATGTCTCTGGCCACGGCCCTGCGCGTGCAGGCGGCCAGGACGGTCCTCTTCCAGGCCGCGGTGGCCCAGTCGGTAGGACTCAACGCCACCGACTTCAACTGCCTGAGCCTGCTGGACCTGGAGGGCCCCATGACGCCCGGTCAGCTCGCCGAGCGCGCCGGACTGAGCCGGGGCGGGGCCATCACCACGGTGATCGACCGCCTCCAGAAGGCCGGATTCGTACGCCGCAGGCCGGACGCCGGGGACCGCCGGCGCGTCATCATCGAGACCGTGCCCGAGACCTTCGCCGAGCGCGTCGACACCACCTTCGCCGACTTCCGGTCGGCACTCGGCAAACTCCTCGCGGAGCTCACCCCCGAACAGCAGGAACTGCTGCTCGACGTCACCAACCGCAGCAACGAGATCTTCCACACCGAGACCCTGCGGCTCCAGGCGCGAACCTGACGGCCCGCTTGGTCCCGCCCGACTGTCGCTTCAGCGTGTCACGGCATGTTCGGGGTGTCGGCAGCACCGTAGGCCGGTTCTGCGAAGCGCGTGGCTCGGGGCGCGATGCGGTGCGGACCTGACGGCCCGCTTGGTCCCGCCCGACCGTCGCTCCAGCGCGTCACGGCATGCTCCGGGTGCCGGCGGCACCGTAGGCCGGCTCCGTGAACCGGACTGCTCCGGACACCGCGACCCGGATGAGGTGACGTGCCCGTGCTGACCGCCCACTACTCGATCCCGCTGCCCGCCGACTACGACATGGGGGTCATCGCCCGCCGGGTGGCGGACCGCTCGGCCCCCTGGGACCGGCGGACCGGCCTGCTGCTCAAGTCGTTCTGCGTCACGTACGCGTCGGACGCGTCGGCCGGCGGCCACAACAGCTACGCCCCCTTCTACGTCTGGGCGGCACCGGACGAGTTCGGCCGCTTCCTCACCGGCGCCGAGTACGCAGGACTCTGCGCCGCCTTCGGACCGGTGCCCGTCCACACCGGCACCGTCCTGCAGTGCAGCATCGGCACCGGCCCCGTCGGCCACCTGGTCAGCGAGACCGAGCCGCTCGGGCCCGTCACGGACCTGCGCGCGATCGCCCGCGCCGAGGCGGAGCGGCACCAGGCCGCCGTGGCCGACCCGTCCGTCCACTCGCATGTCGTCGACCTCGACCCGGCCACGATGACGCTCACCCGGCGCACGCTCCTGCACGCCGCGAGCGAGGCCCCCCGGCCGAAGAACAGCGAGCGGGTGCTGCGCGTGCTGCACCTGTCCAGGCCCCCGCACACCACCACCGGCTGACGCCCTGTCACGTCGCTGTCGGCTCCACCGCGGCTCGAGCGGTCCCCGACACCGGCGTGGCACCTCTGGGCCCACTGTCTCAACAAGGAGTGCATGGTGACCACTAGCCCGGTCCGGAGCGACACCCCCACCACGCCGCCACCCCCACGCAGCCGCTCCGTCCTCGAACGCACCGCCGGATTCGCCCAGCGCCACCGCTGGACGGCCCTCCTGCTGTGGATCGTCGTCCTGTTCGGCGTCTGGAGCGGCGCCTCCGCCGTCGGTGACGCCTACCGCGACGACTTCTCCCTGCCCGGCACCGAGACCCAGCAGGCGCTGGAGACCATGCAGAAGCACGGCTCCGCGCAGGCCGGCGACACCCTCGAGATCGTGCTGCACGACCGGCACGGTCTGAACGGCGCCGCCACCCGCAGCAGCGTCACGGCGATGCTGGACAAGGTGGCCCATCTGCCCAAGGTCGCTCAGGTGCGGGGCCCGTACGAGGACCGGCAGGCCGTTTCCAAGGACGGCACCATCGGCTACGCCACCGTCGTCCTCCAGGGCAAGTCCGAGGACATGGCCATCAAGGACACCCAGCGGATCTACGACACCGCCCGCACCGCCCGGTCGGACGGCCTGGCGGTCGAGCTCGGCGGCAACGCCGCACGCAAGCTCGGCCAAGCCCAGGGCGGCGCGGCCGAGGGCATCGGCATGCTCGCAGCGCTGGTCATCCTCGGCCTGATGTTCGGCACCGTCATCGCGGCCGGCCTGCCCGTCATCACCGCCGTGTTCGCGGTCAGCAGCACCCTCGGCGTGATCATCCTGCTGTCGCACGTCTTCACGATCGCCAGCTACACGCCGTACATCATGATGCTGGTCGGCCTCGGCGTCGGCATCGACTACGCACTGCTGATCTTCGCCCGCTACCGCGCCGAGCTGGTACGCGGCACATCCCCGGAGGAGGCCAACCGGCGCGCCCTCGACCTCGCCGGCCGCACGGTGTTCTTCGCCGGGTGCACGGTCATCGTGGCCCTGCTCGGCCTGGTCGCCCTCGGCCTCGGCTCGCTGCAGGGCACCGCGGTCGCCGTCGCGCTCACCGTGCTGGTGACCATGGTCGCCTCGCTCACCCTGCTGCCCGCGCTGCTCGCCCTGTTCGGCAAACGGTTCGCCCGGCAGTTCACCGCGAAGGCGGCGCGCCGTGCCGCGAAGGGCAGGCCCGTCGAGGGCGGGGCCCGCTGGCGCCGCTGGGCGGGCCTGGTACAGCGCCGCCCGCTGGTCTCCCTGGTGCTGGCCGTGGCCGCGCTCGGCGCCCTGGCCGCCCCCGCGCTCGACCTGCGGCTCGGCTTTGCCGACGCGGGCAACGACCCGGCCAGGACCACCAGCCGCAAGGCCTACGACCTGCTCGCCGAGGGCTTCGGCCCCGGCTTCAACGGCCCGCTGGTCGTGGTCGCCGAAGGCACCGGCCGGGCCGGCACGGCGCTGACGCAGCGGCTGAACCACACCGACGGCATCGCCGCCGCCACCGGCCCGATCCCGGCGAAGGACAACAAGGCGTTCACCGTCATCGCCTTCCCCGACACCTCGCCCCAGGACGCACGCACCACCCGGCTGGTGCACACACTGCGCGACGACGTCCTGGTGAAACTGCGTCAGGAAACGGGTGCACACTACCTCGTGGGCGGCTCCACCACGGCCGTCATCGACTACGCCGACACCGTCTCCCAGCGCATGCCCCTGTTCATCGCCATCGTGGTCGGCCTGTCACTGCTGATCCTGGTCATGGTGTTCCGCTCGGTACTGGTACCGCTGAAGGCGGCGTTGCTCAACCTGCTGAGCATCGGGGCCGCGCTGGGGGCCATGACGCTGGTCTTCCAGAAGGGCCTGTTCGGCCTGGAGCCCGGCCCGATCGAGGCCTACCTCCCGATCATGATCTTCGCGATCGTCTTCGGCCTGTCCATGGACTACGAGATCTTCCTGGTCTCCCGCATCCGCGAGGAGTGGAACCGCACCCGGGACGCCTCCCTGGCGATCCGCGAGGGTCTCGCGCACACCGGCTCGGTCGTCCTTGCCGCGGGCGCGATCATGGTCGCGGTCTTCGGGGCGTTCATCCTCGGCGGCGACCGGATGCTCCAGCAGTTCGGCTTCGGCATGGCCGTCGCGGTCTTCGTCGACGCGATCGTCATCCGCTGTCTGATCGTCCCGGCCGCCCTCCAGCTGATGGGCCGGCGTGCCTGGTGGATCCCGGCCGGCCTCGACCGGCTGCTGCCGAAGGTCGACATCGAGAAGCACGGCTGAGGCCGAGACCGAGAGAGACGAGGGCGGCGTACGGCCGCCGCCCCTCGAACCGCGGAGCCCGGACGCACCTGACGGCGTCCGGGCTCCGCCATGTGGCGCCAGGGGCCGGTCGCCCCATGGCGGAGCCCGGGCCTTCGTTCCCGCGAAGGGCGAGCCGGGCGCGAGCGGATCCCGAGGGGGACAGGGTTCCCTGAGGGTGTGAGGGGAACGGCTCCCGGGCGGTGAGGGACCCGGAGACCGGACCGACCCCCGGCTGCGTAAGGCGGCAGTCTCCCAAACCGCCCTACGCCATCCACGGTCCGCCACGTTTCCTTCGGTCCGCGGCGCCCGGTACTCCCCCGGCCGGGCGCCGCGCGATCTCCCGCCCACGGACTGCCTTCGCACCCACGGACCGCCTCCGCCCCGAGGGGTTCTCGAGCGGACGTCGAAGGGGTGCGGTGACGCTCGGGCGAGCGCCTTTCAGAGGCCTGTCCGAGTCTGTACGGAGGAGCCATGGCCGCCCCGCCCCAACCGCCCGCCGCCGACCGGCGGCCCGGCGTATCCGCCACCCCCCACGGTGCTGTTGCCGAGCTCCGACAGGGCGCCGCCCCGCGCCCGGGCCTGCTGGGCCGTCCGCGGTGGTTCACGACCCTCTTCGGCACCGATGTGTGGGAGCGCTTCAGCTTCTACGGGATGACCGCGATCCTCGTCCTGTACATGACCGAGGACACCGGCCACGGCGGCCTCGGCATGTCCGCGGGCGACGCAGCGCTCCTGTACGGCCTGTACATGGCCGCCGTCTTTCTGACCTCGGTACCCGGCGGCTGGCTCGGCGACCGAGTCCTCGGCGCACGGCGGGCCGTCCTGCACGGCGGCGTTCTGATCGCCCTCGGCCACCTCTGCATGGCGGTGCCCGTCGCCGGTCTCCTCTACCCCGGACTGCTGCTGATCGCCTGCGGCACCGGCCTGCTCAAGCCCAACATGGCGAGCCTGCTGAGCGCGTTCTACGACCGGGAGGACCGGGCGGGACGCGATGCGGGCTTCGCGGTCTTCTATATGAGCGTCCAGGTCAGCGCCCTGCTCGCACCGATCGTCGTGGGCGCCCTCGGCGAGGGCGTGAACTGGCACCTCGGCTTCGGCGCCGCCGCGGTCGGCATGGGCGCCGGACTGCTGCAGTACGTCCGCGGATACCGGCACCTCGGCGACGCGGGCCGCACCCCGGAACGGTCCGCCACACGAGCCGAGCGCACCCGAGCCCTGCGCACCACTCTCGTCGCCGGCGCCCTGGCGGTCCTCGGCTATGGCACCGACGCCGCCCTCGGCACCTTCCGCATCGCCCACCTCATGGCACTGATCGGCCTGCTGTGCGTGGTGTCGCCGGTGATCTGCTTCTGGCGGCTGCTGCGCAACCCGCTGCTGACCGCCGCCGAACGCGTCCGGGTGCGTACGTACATCTGGCTGTTCCTCGCCTCCGCCGTCTTCTGGGCACTGTTCCTCCAGGGTGGTTCGGCCTTCGCCCTGTTCGCCAAGCACGCCACGGACCGCGAGGTCCTCGGCCGGACCGTGCCCGCCAGCTGGTTCCAGGCGGCGGTGCCGCTGTTCGTGCTGGTTCTGGCGCCGCTGTTCGCCCGCTGGTGGACCCGCGCGGGCGACCGGATGCCGACGGCGGCCAAGTACGCGGTCGGCATGGGCGCCACGGCCGCCGCCTATCTCGTGATGGCGGGGGCCGCGACCCGGGCGGCCGACGGGACGCGTGTGTCACCGCTGTGGCTGGTGGCCGCCTTCCTGCTGCTGGCCGCCGGCGAGGTCTCGTTCGCGCCGGTCGGGATGAGCGCCGCCACGGTGATCGCCCCGGCCACGTTCGTCAGCCGGACGGTGGCCCTCTTCTGGCTCTCCGGCGCGCTCGGCGGCGGCATCGGCGGCAACGCCCTGAAGGCCTCCGGCGACCATGTGCCGGGTCCCGTCTACTTCTTGGCCCTGGGCGCAGCGGCCCTCGCGACCGGCACGGCCCTGCTCCTGTGGCGCCGGCCGCTCACCCGCCGCCTCGGCGTCTGACCACCGCCGCTCCGCGCACCCGTTTGCCGCCAGGCCTCGACGTCGTCTGTACCGAGGCCTGGAGCGGCGAGGGCCGGGGCGCGTGAAACCTAGGCGTCGGGAATGTCGTCCTTGGCGCGTACCAAGGTCTCACGTGTGATGACGACGATGCGTTCGTAGTCCGCACGCGCTGCGTCGGGCGGCAGCTCACTGTCGAGAGCGGCGGTGGCCTCTGTGCCGATGACAGCGAAGTTTCCGTCGCTCAGTTCGAAGATGTCGGGGCAGGTCTGCCCCGTGGCGCTCCCACGCTCCCGCGGTGACGCACCGACTCGACGCACGATCTTCAAGTCCGTTCCCAGGTCAGTCGAAAGGACGGGCCGAAAAGGCGCGCCGGACGCTGCGCGGGAGGTGGTCGCTCTCTCGCGTCCAGTGAAGCTCATGAGTGGGCCCACGGATGCTCATGAGTGGGCCGACGGTCCTTGTGGGGAATCACGGCCCCACGCAGTAGTCTGGGGCGCCTGCGCATGGTGTTCGTCCCGAGCAGGCTGCGGGCAGACTACCGGTGAGATCGCCCGTGCGTATGCAGAGGGCCAAAGTGCACGCAAGAGTTGACGAAGAGTCACTCGTCCGGCAGCGAGTCCACCACCCACCATTCCTCGAGATCGCCGTCGTCCTGGTCCTGGGTGTGGAGCAGATTGTCCATCTCCTGGACGAGTTTGTCGGTCATCCTTCCCAGTTCTGCCTCTTCCGACGCATAGGGCAGGCTCTCCCGGTGGTGGCGGGTTGCCTCCCAGTACTCCCGGAAGATCTTGTTCCGGCACATCACTCGAAGGTGTCCGTGGAGTTCGACCCGGCTCATGGCTCCGAGGCGGTGGAAATACAGCGCGTTGACGTACAGGGCGTTGGCGAAGAGGTACTGGCGCTGCTTCTCCAGCGGTATGTCGCTCTCGTACGTGTCCAGGACGGCGGTCAGGGCAGGATCGTCCATCGCCTTGCAGAGCAGGTCGAAGTGGAGCCGGTGCTGCTCCGTGAGCAGGGCGCGCTTGAGCTGCCGAGAGCGCCGGCCCATGACGGCATTGGCCGCGAACGCAAGCCGGGCTTTGGTGGCTGTGCCGAGCCTCCGTAGTCCCGAGCTCTGTGTGACCATGTCAACCCCCGAATCAGGCGACCGTCCGCCGGTCGTCGGGTGCGGGGCGACTGGTGGGGACCGGCGAGCGATGGGCGGCGCGCTTGCCGTCTCCCAGGGTGCCGAGCGGCTCTGATCGGCAGGGAGGCGGAGAGGAGGCGCACGGGGGGAAGTGCGGGTCGCGTTTCCCGGCGCCATGCCCAACGTGTGCCCCGCGAGCGCCGCTAACAATCGTTCACTTCGCGGGCATTCCTCCCACTCGTATCCTGGGTCGGCATTCAATCCTCGTACGAGAGCCGAGCCATTCCGGCGAGAGCCGGTCCGTGAGCCGTCCTCGTACCACCGCCGGTTCGCGATCCGGCGCACGCATCGGTGTGAGAAAGGGCGTATGTTGAGCCGGCCGTCGAGTTTGCAGCAGATCCCCGTCGTCGTCCTTGCGGGATTCCTGGGCTCGGGCAAGACCACGTTGCTCAACCACCTCCTCCACCACAGCGGAGGCAGCCGCATCGGCGCCATCGTCAATGACTTCGGGGACATCGAGATCGATGCGATGGCCGTTGCGGGGGCGCTCGGGGACTCCACCGTCTCCCTCGGCAACGGCTGCCTGTGCTGCGCCGTCGACGCCAGTGAACTCGACCTCTACCTCGACCGTCTTGCCGCGCCCTCCGCCGGTGTCGACGTCGTCGTCATCGAGGCAAGCGGTCTCGCCGAACCCCAGGAGCTCGTCCGCATGCTGCTCGCCAGCGAGCAGCCGCGCGTGGTCTACGGCGGACTCGTCGAGGTCGTCGACGCGGTGGAGTTCGATGCGACACGCGAGAAGCATCCGGAACTCGACCGCCATCTCGCCCTCGCGGATCTCGTCGTCGTCAACAAGACCGACCGGGCCGAGGACGGCGAGCGCGTCCTGAGGCTCGTTCAGTCGCTCACCGACCGTGCCGCGGTCGTCCCTGCCGCGTACGGGCGAATCGACCCCCAGTTCCTCTTCGACTGCCGGCCGGCCGAGGAGCGGATCGGGCAGCTGTCCTTCGACGATCTCCACCGGCAGGACGAGGGGCACCGGCACGACCACACCCATCTGCACGCCGGATACGACAGCCTGTCCTTCCGTTCCGCCGTGCCCATGAACCCCCGGCGGCTGCTGGAGTTCCTCGACAGCAGGCCGGAGGGCCTCTACCGGATCAAGGGGTACGTCGACTTCGGCGCCGCCGATCCCCGTAACCGGTACGCCGTGCATGCCGTCGGGCGGTTCCTCAGGTTCTACCCGGAGGCCTGGGAGGCCGGCGACGAGCGGCTGACCCAGCTCGTCCTGATCGGGTCGGGCATCGACACCGCCGCCCTCGACAAGGAGCTGGAGGGGTGCACGGACGACGCCCCGCACGCCGACGAGCACAGCATGTGGGGCGTCCTTCGCTATGTGCAGGACAAGGAGGCCGAGGCTCCCCAGAACCTCGGTGACCGCCCCGACTGACCTACACCTGTCCCGCCACCGCGGCCACCGTCTTCGGCAGCGACACGCCCGAACCGTCGCGCCGGGGGTCGAGCTCCGGCAGTTCGGCCGGCATGCCGTTCTTCTGCGCGGCCCGGGCCGGTGTCGCGCCCGCCCACGCCAGCGACAGGCAGTCCTCGCCCTTCAGGAACCGCTGGCAGCGCACACCACCCGTGGCGCGGCCCTTGCGCGGGTACTGGTCGAACGGCGTCATCTTGGCCGTCGTCTGGACCGAGTCGTCCAGCGTGCCGCGCGAGCCGGCGACCGTGAAGACCACCGCGTCGACCGCCGGGTCCACCGCCGTGAAGGAGATCACCTTCGCGCCGTCCGTGAGCTTGATGCCCGCCATGCCGCCCGCCGGCCGGCCCTGCGGGCGCACCTGGGACGCGGGGTAGCGCAGCAGCTGTGCGTCGTCCGTGATGAAGACCAGGTCCTCCTCGCCGGTGCGCAGCTCGACCGCGCCGACGATCCGGTCGCCCTCCTTGAGGGTGATGACCTCCAACTCCTCCTTGTTCGCGGGGTAGTCGGGGACCACACGCTTGACGACGCCCTGTTCGGTGCCGAGGGCAAGGCCCTGGGAGGACTCGTCCAGCGTCGTCAGGCAGACCACCGTCTCGTCCGCCTCCAGGGAGACGAACTCAGAGATCGGCGCCCCGCCGGAGAGGGTCGGCCGGGCCGCCGTCTCCGGCAGCTGCGGGAGGTCGATCACGTTCAGCCGCAGCAGCCGCCCGGCGGACGTCACCGCGCCCACCTCGCCGCGCGCGGTCGCGGGGACCGCGGAGACGATCACGTCGTGCTTCGCGCGCCTGCCGTCGGTGTCCTCGGCGAAGGGGTCGCCGTTCGCCGTGCGTGCCAGCAGTCCTGTCGACGACATCAGCACCCGGCACGGGGCGTCCTCGACCTGGAGCGACACCGTCGGGGCCGGGGCGCCGGAGGACTCCAGCAGCACGGTGCGCCGCTCCGTGCCGAACTTCTTGGCCACTGCGGCCAGTTCGGCGGAGACCAGCTTGCGCAGCTCCGCGTCCGACTCCAGGATCCGGGTCAGCTCCTCGATCTCCACCTTGAGCCTGTCCTTCTCGGACTCCAGCTCGATGCGGTCGTACTTGGTGAGGCGGCGCAGCGGGGTGTCGAGGATGTACTGCGTCTGGATCTCGCTCAGCGAGAAGCGCTCCATCAGGCGCTCCTTCGCCTGCGCGGAGTTCTCGCTGGAGCGGATCAGGCGGATGACCTCGTCGATGTCCACCAGCGCCGTCAGCAGGCCCTCGACCAGGTGCAGCCGGTCGCGCCTCTTGCCCCGGCGGAACTCCGAGCGACGCCGCACGACGTCGAAGCGGTGGTCGAGGTAGACCTCCAGCAGCTCCTTGAGGCCCAGTGTGAGCGGCTGGCCGTCGACCAGCGCCACGTTGTTGATGCCGAAGGACTCCTCCATGGGTGTCAGCTTGTAGAGCTGCTCCAGGACCGCCTCGGGCACGAAGCCGTTCTTGATCTCGATGACCAGGCGCAGGCCGTGCTCGCGGTCGGTCAGGTCCTTGACGTCGGCGATTCCCTGGAGCTTCTTCGAGCCGACCAGGTCCTTGATCTTGGCGATCACCTTTTCCGGGCCGACCGTGAAGGGCAGCTCGGTGATGACCAGGCCCTTGCGGCGCGCGGTCACGTTCTCCACGGACACCGTGGCGCGGATCCTGAAGGTGCCGCGGCCCGTCTCGTACGCGTCCCGGATGCCGGAGAGGCCGACGATCCGGCCGCCGGTGGGCAGGTCCGGGCCCGGGACGTGCTTCATCAGGGTGTCCAGATCCGCGTTCGGGTGGCGGATCAGATGGCGGGCGGCCGCGATGACCTCACCGAGGTTGTGCGGCGGCATGTTCGTGGCCATGCCGACGGCGATGCCCGACGCGCCGTTCACCAGGAGGTTCGGGAAGGCGGCAGGCAGGGCCACCGGCTCCTGCTCCTGGCCGTCGTAGTTGGGCGTGAAGTCGACCGTGTCCTCGTCGATCGACTCGGTCATCAGGCTCGTGGCCTCGGCCATACGGCACTCGGTGTACCGCATGGCGGCCGGCGGGTCGTCGTTGCCCAGCGAGCCGAAGTTGCCGTGGCCGTCGACCAGGGGGACGCGCATCGAGAAGGGCTGGGCCATGCGCACCAGGGCGTCGTAGATCGACGCGTCGCCGTGCGGGTGGAGCTTACCCATGACCTCGCCGACGACGCGGGCGCACTTCACATAGCCACGCTCGGGGCGCAGCCCCATCTCGTTCATCTGGTAGACGATCCGCCGGTGCACCGGCTTGAGGCCGTCGCGTGCGTCCGGAAGGGCCCTGGAGTAGATGACCGAGTACGCGTACTCGAGAAAGGAGCCCTGCATCTCGTCGACGACGTCGATGTCGAGGATCTTCTCCTCGTACGAGTCGTCGGGCGGCGGGGTCTTCGTGCTGCGGCGGGCCATTGCTGCCGGCTCCTTCACAGTCTGTGCTGGGCATGAACGAATCTGACGTCGACCATTGTGGACCGACGCACTGACAACGCGGACAAGGACCCGGTTCTCAAGGGTCCCGGCCGGGCATGCGCACCGCCGTCCACGGTCTGCCGCCCGGTGCCGGCACCCGGCGCGTCAACCCTGTACGCCATGCTCCACCCCCCGTAATCCCGGTCTCGCTCTCGGCGTACGCCGCCCGGGAACTTCGCCACCGGTCCCCACGCTTGCATACAGTGACAGCACCGGCAGGAAACCGCGGTTTCCGCGAAAGCTCCGCGATCGAAGGGACGTACATGCCCATGGGTCACACGGCCACAGCCGAGGCAGGCTCCGGGGGCCTGACAGCGACCGAGCACCGCCTGGCCAACGGCCTGCGCGTGGTGCTCTCCGAGGACCACCTGACCCCGGTCGCGGCGGTGTGCCTCTGGTACGACGTCGGCTCCCGCCACGAGGTCCAGGGGCGCACCGGGCTCGCCCACCTCTTCGAACACCTGATGTTCCAGGGCTCCGCCCAGGTCAAGGGCAACGGCCACTTCGAGCTGGTGCAGGGCGCCGGCGGCTCGCTGAACGGCACGACGAGCTTCGAGCGCAC
This sequence comes from Streptomyces sp. NPDC001634, assembly GCF_040298185.1. Classification (NCBI taxonomy): domain Bacteria; kingdom Bacillati; phylum Actinomycetota; class Actinomycetes; order Kitasatosporales; family Streptomycetaceae; genus Streptomyces; species Streptomyces sp. NPDC001634. The sequence continues at coordinate 15,640 of NZ_JBEOZU010000127.1, forward strand.
GAACTACTTCGAGACCATGCCGGCCCACCAGCTGGAGCTCGCCCTCTGGCTGGAGGCCGACCGCATGGGCTCATTGCTGGCCGCGCTCGACGACGAGTCGATGGAGAACCAGCGGGACGTCGTGAAGAACGAGCGCCGCCAGCGCTACGACAACGTCCCGTACGGCACCGCCTTCGAGAAGCTGACCGCGCTCGCGTACCCGGAGGGCCACCCCTACCACCACACGCCGATCGGATCGATGGCGGACCTGGACGCGGCCACCCTGGAGGACGCACGCGCGTTCTTCCGCACCTACTACGCGCCCAACAACGCGGTCCTCTCCGTCGTCGGCGACATCGACCCCCGGCAGACCCTCGCCTGGATCGAGAAGTACTTCGGATCCATCCCGTCCCACGACGGCAAGCCCGAGCCGCGCGCCGGCTCGCTGCCCGAGGTCATCGGCGAGCAGCTGCGCGAGGTCGTCGAGGAGGAGGTCCCGGCGCGCGCCCTGATGGCCGCCTACCGGCTGCCCCACGACGGCACGCGCTCGGCCGACGCCGCAGACCTGGCGCTCACCATCCTCGGCGGCGGTGAGTCCTCCCGCCTCTACAACCGGCTCGTACGGCGTGACCGCACCGCCGTCGCCGCCGGTTTCGGCCTGCTGCGGCTCGCCGGAGCGCCCTCCCTGGGGTGGCTGGACGTGAAGACGTCCGGCGACGTCGAGGTGCCCGTCATCGAGGTGGCCATCGACGAGGAACTCGCCCGGTTCGCCGAGGAGGGGCCCACGGCCGAGGAAATGGAGCGCGCCCAGGCCCAATTGGAGCGCGAATGGCTGGACCGGCTCGGCACGGTCGCGGGCCGCGCCGACGAACTGTGCCGGTACGCCGTGCTGTTCGGCGACCCGCAGCTCGCCCTGACCGCCGTCAAGCGCGTGCTCGACGTCACCGCCGAGGAGGTGCAGGAGGTCGCCAAGGCCCGCCTGCGCCCCGACAACCGCGCGGTGCTCGTGTACGAACCGGTCACGGACGGGGCCGAGGCCCAGGAAGCCGCCGAAACCACCGCCGCCGAAGGCACCAGCAACGACGAGGAGCCGTCGAAGTGACCGAGCTCGCGACCATGGACTTCCACCCGCAGCCCCGGCCCGGCGAGGCCAAGCCCTGGGCGTTCCCGGCACCCGAGCGCGGCACGCTCGACAACGGTCTGACCGTGCTGCACTGCCACCGCCCCGGCCAGCAGGTCATCGCCGTCGAGGTGCTCCTCGACGCGCCCCTGGACGCCGAGCCGGACGGCCTCGACGGCGTCGCCACGATCATGGCGCGCGCCTTCTCCGAGGGCACCGACAAGCACTCCGCCGAGGAGTTCGCCGCCGAGCTGGAGCGCTGCGGCGCCACCCTCGACTCGCACGCCGACCACCCCGGCGTCCGCCTCTCCCTCGAGGTGCCCGCCTCCCGCCTCCCGAAGGCGCTAGGGCTGCTCGCCGACGCCCTGAGGTCGCCGGCGTTCGCCGACAGCGAGGTCGAGCGCCTGGTGCGCAACCGCCTCGACGAGATCCCGCACGAGACGGCCAATCCGGCCCGCCGCGCCGCCAAGGAGCTCTCCAAGGAGCTGTTCCCCGCGTCCTCGCGCATGTCGCGCCCGCGCCAGGGCACCGAGGAGACGGTCGCGAACATCGACTCCGCGGCCGTCCGTGCCTTCTACGAGCGGTATGTACGCCCCGCGACGGCCATCGCCGTCGTGGTCGGCGACCTGACCGGGTTCGACCTCGGCGAGCTTCTCGGCGACACGCTCGGCGCCTGGAAGGGCTCGCCGGCCAAGCCGCGTCCCGTTCCTCCGGTGACCGCCGACGACACCGGCCGCGTGATCATCGTGGACCGCCCCGGCGCCGTCCAGACGCAGCTGCTCATCGGCCGCGTCGGCGCCGACCGCCACGACCGCGTCTGGCCCGCGCAGGTGCTCGGCACGTACTGCCTCGGCGGCACTCTCACCTCCCGTCTGGACCGCGTCCTGCGCGAGGAGAAGGGCTACACCTACGGTGTGCGGGCGTTCGGGCAGGTGCTGCGCTCCGCGCCCGACGGCACGGGTGCCGCGATGCTCGCCATCAGCGGCTCGGTCGACACGCCGAACACCGGCCCGGCGCTCGACGACCTCTGGAAGGTGCTGCGCACCCTCGCCGCCGAGGGGCTGACGGACGCAGAGCGCGATGTCGCCGTGCAGAACCTGGTGGGTGTGGCGCCGCTCAAGTTCGAGACCGCGGCGGCCGTGGCGAGCACCTTCGCCGACCAGGTCGAGCAGCACCTCCCGGACGACTACCAGGCGACGCTGTATCAGGAACTCTCCGCGACGGGCACGGTGGAGGCCACGGCGGCCGTCGTGAACGCCTTCCCGGTGGACCGTCTGGTGACCGTCCTGGTGGGCGACGCCGCGAAGATCGCGGAGCCCGTCAAGGCGCTCGGCATCGGTGAAGTGTCCGTCGTAGCGGCCGAGTAGGGGCGCCGCACGCGCGCGTGGAGACCACCTGGCAGGCACGCGCGCGTCGCACGGCGGGACACAACGGGCCCTGGTGACATCCGTCACCAGGGCCCGTCTCTTGGGGTTTTGTCCGTATTGCCGCAGAGTTGCCTCTCTGCCCTGTGGGATGCGCTACAAATCCCCGTCTCCGTTTGTTGATTGAAAGAGGGCCCCCTTAGCGTCGTCCGGGCTGTCCGTCAGGCAGTGCGCCGCACCCGCGGCACCGGACAGTCATCGCCGAGTCCCCGTACGGCGCGAGCCAGGGGAGCCGGGGACCCAACCACAGTCCCTGGGGTGAATCGGGCTCCAGCCCGTAGGAGACCTTCCTGCTCCGAACCCGTCAGCTAACCCGGTAGGCGAGAGGGAAGGAAAGGACCAGCCACTTCATGGCGTTCACCTGCGCCACCGGGAAGCACCGTCGTACCGGCCGTGCGAAGCGCACGACCACGAATGCCATGGGCGCCGCGGCGCTCGCCGCCACCGGCGTCATCGGCACACTGGCCGCCCCGGCGCTCGCCGTCGAGAACTCCGTCGAGCAGACCGGACTGATGCAGGCCGTCACCCTCGGCGACTCGGTCGCCGAGAAGATCGACGCCCAGGCCGCCGCCCAGAAGCAGGCCGCGGAGCAGAAGCAGGCCGCGGAGGCCGCGCGCCGGAAGGCCGCGGAGAAGGCCAGGCAGGAGCGCGAGGCCAAGGAGCGCGCCGCCCGCGAGGCCGAGCGCAGGCGTCTCAACGCCTACGTGGCGCCGATCTTCAACTCCTACGTCTCCACCGGCTACAAGAGCGGCGGCTCCCTGTGGTCGTCCGGCGCGCACACGGGCATCGACTTCCACGCCTCGACGGGAACACCCGTGCACGCGGTCGGTTCCGGCACCGTCGTCGAGACGGGCTGGGGCGGCGCGTACGGCAACCAGATCGTCATCAAGATGAACGACGGCACCTATACGCAGTACGGCCACCTGTCGTCCATCGGCGTCTCCGTCGGCCAGACGGTCACCCCGGGCCGGCAGATAGCCCTCTCCGGGGCCACCGGCAACGTCACCGGGCCGCATCTGCACTTCGAGGCCCGTACGACCCCGGAGTACGGCTCGGACATCGACCCGGTCGCCTACCTCCGTTCACACGGTGTGAACGTCTGATACCAAGCACGTCGACGGGTATGCCCGTCCGATGGCCCCGGCTCATCAGCCGGGGCCATCGTCGTTTCGAACGGCTGTCTGTCCAAAAAATATCCCTGGATTCCGGCCCGCCGTCGGAAATTCCGGCCCGCTGCAATAGAGTCGGTTGAACACGCGTCAATCGGCGACGTTTCACGGGTATTAAGGCGGAGGTCGGTCATGCGTATTCCGGCGCACTCGGTATGCACGGCGATCCGTGATGACATCGTCGCAGGTGTCTACGAGCGTGGCAGCCGCCTCACCGAGGAGCTCCTGGCGCGGCGCTACGGCGTCTCGCGCGTCCCCGTGCGCGAGGCCCTGCGCACCCTGGAGGCCGAGGGCTTCGTCGTCACCCGCAGGCACGCCGGCGCGTGTGTGGCGGAACCGACCGACCAGGAGGCCGCCGACCTGCTGGAGATGCGGATGCTGCTGGAGCCGCTGGGCGCCGCACGGGCCGCACAGCGGCGCACCGAGGCCCACCTCAAGGTGCTGCGCGGCCTGGTCAGACTGGGCCAGGAGCGGGCCAGGAGGGGCAGCAGCGAGGATCTGCGCTCCCTGGGCGGCTGGTTCCACGAGACGCTCGCACAGGCCTGCGGAAGCCCCGCGCTGACCTCCACGCTCGGCCAGTTGCGGCACAAGATCGCCTGGATGTACGCGGTCGAGGCACCCGCCAACCCCGTGGAGTCGTGGGCTGAGCACGGCGGAATCGTGGATGCCGTCGCGCGCGGGGACAGTGAGCGCGCTCGGGCGATCACGGCGCTGCACACCGAACGCGCGACCGCCGCGCACCGGCTCCGCTTCTCCGGCGCGGGGGAGCGCACGGACCGTGTGAGGACTTCGCAACACGCCGTAAACATGTCGGGGCTGCGGCATTAACACGGGCGCCGTATACAAAGAGGGGTATTCGGCGGAAGCCTATTTCGGCTGCCCCGTTTCGCGCGTGCCCGGGAATTCCGGCGTGCGCGATTTCCGTGCGCAGTGTGCACTTATTGTGCGACCCCGCTGAATTTCCTGTGCGCGGCGCACGACACATGGCCGCCGCGCGGAAAAGAAAGCGCGAGTGCGCCCGGAGGCCGGCCGGCCCCGCACCACCGCACGGGTGTGGACGCGGGGGGGGGGGGCGCCCCCCCCGCGCCGTGCGGCCCTCGCCGAACTGACGGACGACTGGCTGGCCGAACTGTACG
>NZ_JBEOZU010000128.1:0-20236 GCF_040298185.1 Streptomyces sp. NPDC001634
CGGCGCACCAACTCGGCACGCTCGTCCTCAGACAACGTGATCGACACTGCGGAAGGCCCCGGATGCGACACCCGAAAAGAGTAGCAACTTACCCGCGTGATTTGCGGCGCACGACACTAGTCGCTGACGCCCGTCCGCTGCAGCAGCCCCCAGGTGAACTCCGCCGCGCACTTGTGCCGTACGCCCGACGCGTCCGGCGCGCTGAACGCCAGCCCCCAGCGTGTGGGCGCCGTGCCCTCCAAGGGGCGGGCCGGGGCGAAAGCGCGGGCCACCTCGTCGACCGTGGCCGACCAGGGGGTCAGGTCCTCCAGGGTCTCCAGCTTCGGGGCGGGCGCGCCCGGCGCCCGTACCAGCCACTCGTTCCACACCACCCCGTTCGGCGCGAGAAGGACCTCGAAGCGCAGGTCCGGCCAGAGCAGGACCGGCCACAGCAAGGCCTCGCAGTCCAGGTCCCCGATCCGGCGGGCGGTCGTCGACTCCGGTGCGCCCAGGACCGAGCGGTACCGGGAGGCGGCGGAGCGGGCGCGCGGCGAGCGCAGCATGGCCTGCCAGCGGCGGTTCGCCTCGCGCATGTCGGCGATCGACACGCCCAGGTCATGGCGGGCGTCCTCGACGAGGTCCGGGTTGTGGTCCGCCATGCGGCGCAGCAGGACCAGCTGGAAGTCAAGGGGCGTGAAGGGGCCGGTGGGGCGCTTCGCGGACGGCATGCGGTCCATCCTTGCGCACGGCATGGACACCGGGGCGGCGGCCATCCGGCAGGAAGAGGACCGAGTTCACGTAACGCGGGCCGCGGAAGGGCAGAACCCGGCGCAGCAGACCGTGCGTGACGACGTAGGACGCCTTCGCCTGGTGGGCCTCCAGGATCCGCTGGTTCAGCGGGAGCCACGAGCGGGACGGGAGGACCCAGCCCGCGTAGCCGAGGTCCGCGAGGAACTCGACCACCGGTGCGATGGGCTGGATACGGGACTCCAGTTCGACGAAGAGGGCGGGGCGGTCGCGCCTCAGGATTCCTCGGGCGCCGCGCAGGACCGCCAGCTCGTTGCCGTCCACGTCGATCTTGATGAAGCCGACGTCGTGAAGTCCGAGCCCGTCGAGGGTGACACAGGGGACCTCCATGGCACGGGCGTGGATGTCCCGGCGGACCAGGGAGGACACGCCCCGATGGCCCGCGTCGTCCGGTGGCAGCCACAGCCGGGCGGTGCCCCGGCGGTCGGAGGCGGCGGCCCGGATCACGCGGACGTTCGACGGGGCCGCGGCGGTCAGCAGCCGGGCCAGGTGGGGGACCGGTTCGACGGTCACGACCCGGCGGGCCCGTCTCGCCATGCGGTGCGTCCAGGGGCCGTACCAGCCGCCGACGTCCACCGCCGTGCCGCAGTCGGGCGGGCACAGATCGGCGAGGCGGGCCAGCTCCGGCTCGAAGCGCGGATAGAGCAGCCGGGCGGTCGCCGCCACCATGCGGGTGGGCAGAAAGGGTGCGAGGCGCGCCGCCAGCGTCGTCATGGGGTCATCCGCTTCAGCAGCCGCTCGTGCTCGTCCTCGCTCACCTGCTCGCCGGAGGTGGGCAGCAGCTGCGGAATCCCGTCGACGATCGGATAACGGCGGTGCAGCCGCGGGTTGTAGAGCGCCTCGGCCAAGTCCTCCTCCAGGAGCAGATGCAGCGGGCCCTTGTCCAGCGGGCAGGCCAGGATCTTCAGCAGCGGGTCGTCACGATTCATGGAGGAGTCAACTCCTTGGCGGATACGGGGGGTTGGGACGGCACCGCGTCGTGCTTCGGCATCGCCAGCAGGACCGCGACCGCGAGGGACGTACCGGCCAGCCGCAGCGCGAGCCGCAGCGGCTCGTGCGGCAGCGCCTCGCCGAACGAGAGCGTGCCGAGCACCGCCGTGAACAGACACGTCACCGTGGTGCACACCGGCACGATCAGCGAGGCCCGGCAGCGCTGCAGCGCCGCCTGCGACATGACCAGGCCGAAGCCGCCGGTGAACAGGAGCAGATACGGGTACGGGGAACGCAGCAGGCCGAGGACGGCGCCCACCGGGCCGCTCGTGGTCAGGTAACTCGACGCCCCCTTGATGGCGAGGGAGCTGACGCCGTACAGCAGGCCCACCGCCACGCCGTACTCGACACCGGTCGTCGGCAGCCGGTGCCGGTGGCGGGCGCGGCGCTCGGCGGACCCGTACAGCCACACACCCAGCGCCAGCGACGGCACGCAGACCGTGAGGATCAGCGGGTACGGGGCGCTGCGGCTGACGGTGTCGGAGCCCTCCCGCAGCGACAGCACCACCATCAGCAGGGCCAGCAGGATGGCGCCCAGCGCGTACCGCTCCCGGCCGGTCGTCTCCTCGCCCAGCAGCCGCGCCGACAGCAGCACCAGCAGCACAAGACCGGAGACGAAGATGCCCTGCGCGGCGGCGATCGGCAGCGTCCGGTAGACCGCCAGCTGCGCCCCGAAACCGGCGGCGAGCGCCAGCGAACCGCCGATCCACAGGGGGCTGCCCAGGACCAGGCGCAGCAGCCGGGCCGGGCGGCGGAAGTCCACCTCCGGCAGTGCCGCCAGCGCCTTCTTCTCCAGGACGAACCCGGAGCTGTAGAGCACGTTCGCCAGCAGGGCCGCGGCCACTCCCCACCACATGGCTCAAGTCCTTCGCGCGTGCAGCAGCAGGATGGAGGCCGCCGACGGCACCGCGCAGGCAAGGCGGTCCAGCGGGCGCAGCGGACGCGGTACGCCGTGGAAGGGTGCGCCCCTCAGCCCCACGACCTCGAAGCCGGCCGCGGCGACGAACTCCCGCAGCGCGCGGGCGGTGCACAGCCGCAGATGGCCGACGACCTCCGTGCCCGGGCGGCCGTGGATCGCGCGCAGGCTCACCTCCGAGAAGACGGGCTGCACGCCGGCCAGCAGCAGGGCGCGGTTGTACCAGGCGGCGAGGTTCGGGGTGGAGAGCATGAGGTGGCCCCCGGGCCGCAGCACGCGCCGGATCTCGTCGAGCGCGGAGTCCGGGTCGACGAGGTGCTCAATGACCTCGCTGAACAGCACGGCATCCGCGGCGGCCGTGCGGAACGGCAGCCCGCCGTCGGTGAGTTCGCCGCGGACCGTGTACGGCAGCCGGGTGCGCGCCCGTCTGAGGGCGTCCTGGGACCAGTCGACGCCGACGATCCGGTGGCCGGTGAGGAACGGGGCGGCGGTGGCGGCCGCGGTGCCGTCGCCGCAGCCGATGTCCAGGACGGTCTTTGCGCCCTCGGTGGCAGGGCCGAGGGCGGCGGCCAGCATCCGGGCCTGGCGCAGGCTGCGGGGGACGCCGGAGGCGACGGGGACGGACGGGTCCTCGTAGAACTCGCGCAGTCCCCGGCGGGCGGGGGCGGTGGTGGTCACGGGGCCTCCTCGGTCGCGTGCAGACAGTGCTCGAAGAGGTCGCGGAGGTGGGCGCCGTCGCCGTGGCCGAGCAGATCGCGGGACCAGCGCAGGGCGAGGTGGAGGCGGCCGGCGGTGGAGGCGGTGGTGACGGTGAGGCCGCGGGGCATACGGGCGGGCGCGGAGAACCAGACGGCGCGTGCACGGCCGGCTTCGTCGCCGAAGTCCAGGGCGTAGGGGATACGGCCGATGTTGCTCAGCAGGGTGGTCGAGGTCCAGGGGATGGCGGCGCGGCGCAGGGCGCGGGTGACGGCGGCGCGCCAGGAGACGGGGAGGACGGGGGCCGTGAGCAGGGCGGCTCCATGGCCGAGCTGGGGGCGGGGGAGGGACTTGAGGGCGCGGGTGCGCTGCGCGGTGCGGCGAAGGAGGGCGGGGAGGTCGCTGTCGGTCAACTCGTCGGGTCCGAAGGGGACTTCGACCAGACGGGTGCCGTTGCCGATGGGCATGGTGGTGTCGCGGGGACGGTCGTCGACGGGCATGGTGATGCGCATCGGGCGGGGGCGGGCGCCGTGTTCCCTGTTCCAGTGGGCGATGGTCAGGGCCGTGGCGACCATGAGCTGGTCGTTCACGGTGTAGGGGGAGCCCTTGGGGCGGTGGGGGAGGGGGAGTTCGGTGACGAGCAGGCCGTTGCCGGGGGAAGGTTCGGGGGTGCCGGGCGCCACCCGCGCGGGGGGAACCCAGGTCGAGGGGGTCTCGATGGGTTCCGGGGCTGCCGCCGCGGGGCCCGTGGCGCGTATGGGGGGTGCGGTGGGGGAGTTGTCCTTGCCGCCGTACAGCTCCGCGGCGGTGGCCAGGATGCGTAGGCAGGCGGGGCCGTCCAGGGCTGTGTGGTTGATGGTGAGGAAGAGGACGGTTCCCTCGGCTGGAGGTTGCCCAGGGGTGGGGGTGCCTGCTGCTGGGGCAGGTGTCACCACCTCCAGGCGGATCGGCGGGGACAGGGTCAGTGGCGGGGCCTGGGACAGGGTTCTTGCCCTTGCGTCCCTCAGCGCGTTCTTGCCCGGAGGCGCGAAGCTCACCACCTCCACCTCCGGGTCCGGGGTCAGTTCCCACTCGTAGCGGCGGCTGTACCAGTGGCCCGGTGCCTCGTGCATCAGGATGCGTGGGTGGCGGTGCAGGGCCTCCGTGAAGGCCTTGCGCAGGCGGGAGGGGTCGAGGTGGCCGGGGAGGTGGACCTCGATGTGGACCGTCTCCGGTTCCTCCTCCTGGAGGCAGTGCCGGGACACCTCGTCCACCACCGGGAACGGGATCCGTTCCGGGCGACGGCGTACCGGGTGTTCCACCGTGGTCATGTCGTTCCGTCCTTCCCCTTCTCCAGACCCGGTCCGCGCGCCGAGATCGTGTTGCCCGAGGCCGGTTCGGCCGGATCCGGCGTCTCGCCGAGGGGGCTCGCTCCCGGGAACCTGCGCGGCAACGGCTCCGTCGCCGCCTCCGAGCCACCCGGCGGCCCCGACGCACCCCCGGCCGGCAGTCCGGCCGGCTCCCGTACGCTCACCAGTCCCGCGAACAGCCCGATCAGCGCGAGTAGTTGGGCCGCGTGTCCGAACGCGCCCTCACCCGCCCCCGCCGGCACCCCCGCTCCCGTCGCCGCCGCGATCCCCGCGCCCGCGAGCGCCAGGAACGCGATCGGGACCAGCAGGGTGTGCCGTTTCCAGGCGACCAGGGCCAGCAGCGGGACCAGGAGCGCCAAGGGCCCCGCGATCACGATGCCGACCAGAGTCAGTGCCACCGTGCCGAGCCACACCCCGGCACCCGGCGGCACCGGGGACGGCCCGTCGGGGTTCGGGGAGCGGCGCCGCCACAGGACGAAGAACGCGAGCACCGCCACGCCGACCCCGCCGCCGATCAGCCCGGCCTCGTACGTCGTCGCGGGCCCGTACGACAGCTTGACCGTGCCGCCCGCGCCGGCCGGGATCCGCCAGCCCTGCTGCCAGCCGTCGAGCCGCACCGGTGTGAGCTTCTTGCCGTTCAGCGTGGCTTCCCAGCCCTTGTTGTAGTTCTCGTACGTCGTCAGATACGAGGCCGCGCCGGAGCCGACCGTCACCTCGCGGCGGTCGCCCAGCCAGTCCACGATCCGCAGCTCACGGCCGGCGCTCTCCGGCGCGGCGACCGTCCCTCGCGTCAGCGTCACGTCCGTCACGGTCAGCGGGCCCGCGTCTCCCGCCTCCACCCGGTGGGTGCCCGGGCCGAGGTCTATGGAGGGGTTCTCTCGCCCCTGCTGACAGAGCGTCAGGTCTGCCTCCCGGCGCTCCACCAGGTCCCCCACCGTCCCCTTCGCGCTCGTCCGGTACAGCTTCCCGTCGATCGCCAGATCCGGGCCCTGACCGCACGGCAGCGAGAACTTCCGCGAGGCGGCCGGCTGCGGGGTGCGGTACTGCTCGAGCGCGGGGATGTACGCCTCCGTGAGGCCGACCGGCAGTTGCAGGTCGTCGTTCGCGACCGGGTTGTGGACGGTCACCGGAGCGGTCTCGGTGACCGTGATGTCCAGGTGGTTCGTGGTGATCGGTTCGAAGCGGACCCAGCCGTTCTCGTCGACGCCCGCGATCGTCGCGCCGTCCGGGGAGCTGATCTCGACCTTCGTGGGACGGCTGGACAGTCCGCCCGCCGGGGCCAGCACGAGGGAGCTCACCGGTTGTTTGTCCGGCCAGGTGAGGTGGATCGTCGGCCTGTCCCCGGCGATCCACGCCGTGGTGAGGTCACCGTCGGTGAGATTGCGCGCCGACAGGCCCGGGCCCAGATCCGCGGTGGAGTCCGCCGTCGCCGTGATGCGGTGCTGCTGGTCCGGCGCGACCTGGTAGAGCAGCTTGTCGAGTGCCTCGCCCGCGATCGGCACCGCGCTCGCCTTCACCTCGTACGTCCCCGCCGCCGATGTCGAGAAGCGCCGGTGCAGGCCCGCCTCCGTGCCCGTCGGGGAGAGTCCGGTGGGGTCGGCGGCGCGGTGCAGCGAGACGATCTCGGCACTCGCGTCGGAGCCGTCCGCGTCCGTGGGGAGGCGGAGGATGCGGGTGACCTGGACTCCCGGGATCTTGATCTCGGAGAAGCCCGCGCCCGTCAGGCCGGTCCTGCGCGCCACCGAGTCCACGATCGTGATCTTCAGCCAACTCGTCGTTCCCGGCCGGGCGTTGACGCTCTGGGTCATGCCGTCGGGCCGGAGATAGCTGGTGACCGACCCTTTTTCGGTCTCCACCCGGATCCGGGTGGCCGCCGAGCGCGCCCCGCCCTGCGGCAGCGGCGTCACCTTGAACGACGACGGCATGTCGACGGATCCCGTGAACGCGATCCGCAGCCACTGCCCGTCCGCCGAGCCCGGCGCGCCCTCCGCCCAGGCCGTGTCCGGGTTCCCGTCGAAGGCGTTCACCGGGTCGTACTGCGGCAGGTGGAAGAGCCAGTTGCCGCTGGAGGAGGCGGTCACCGAGCGGGCACCGCGCAGTTCGGCGACCGTCTGGTGGTCGAGACCCTTCTTCGGCAGGATCTGGTGCGGCTGCTTGCCCGGGTCCTGGACGGCGTCCGGGGAGTTCTTCTCGTCGCGCGTGTATGTGTACGACGTGTTGGCGTCGACCAGGCCGAAGCGGGTGTCGGCACGGCGCAGTCCGTCGCCCACCACCTGCACCGGCGAGGTGCCCAGACCCGGGGTGTTGTCGCCGGTGAGCACGGCGGCGCGGCCCCGGATCGTCGGGTCGGCGGCGAGCGGCAGCAGTGCCTCCGGGCCGCCGGAGACGACGGCGGTGTCGGCGACCGGCATCAGCCGGGCCTGCCCCGGCCGCGGTACGTCCTTGCTCACCGGCTCGTAGATCTCCACCGCCCGCTGCCGCGGGTAGAGGCCCTCGATCTGCAAGGGGGTGTCGTTCGCGATCCGCCCGCCCGTCATCACCGGGCCGAAACCGGTCACGCGCTGGTAGCCGGACTGCTCCAGGGTGCGCTTCACGGTCGTGGTCGGTACGTAGCCGATCTGGTCGGGGTCGAGGTCGCTCCGGACGACGACGTAGTAGAGCCCGGCCCGGCTCAGATAGTCGGCCAGGCCCGGGACCTCGCTGCCCGTCATCAGCGCCTGCTCGACCGCGTCCATCGCGCGCCGGTTGCCCGCGGTGCCGAAGGGGACGAAGTCCCGCTCGGCCCAGCGGGAGTCGGCGAGCACGTCGAGGGGCTCGTCGATGGGGGAGCCCCAGGTGTAGAGGCCGTGCGCGGTCGCCGGGACGACCAGGGCGCGCGAGTCGGGCGAGTACTTCTTCAGCCAGTCGGCCGTGGTCTGCCAGTACTTGGGGAGCTGCTGGAACGAACCCGGCTGGAGGATCGAGCCGTTCAGATACGGCCAGGCGAGCCCGGGGACGACGAGGACCGCCGCGAGCAGCGGGGCGAACCGGCGGCCGCGTACCGGGCGGGCCCCGTGGGTCTTGGCGGCGATCCCCACGAGGTGCGCAAGACCGAGGACGAGCGCGAGCGCGAGCCCGGTCTGGAACTTGTAGATGTTGCGGAAGGGGGACAGCCACCCGTCCAGCCAGTCCTGGACCGTGCCGTGGAAGGGGGCGCCGAACGCGCCGCCGTACCCGGCCAGCGTGACCAGCGCGACCACCAGCACGGTCAGCACCAGCCAGCGCCGCTCCGGCATGTCCCGTCTCGCCAGGCCCGCGAGCCCGAGCCCCGCCGCGAGGGCCGAGCAGACGATCACGACCACCGAGGACGCAACGGTCCACCCGGCCGGCAGCCAGGCCTCACCGAAGTGCAGATACGCCACCCAGTTCCCGGCGCCGCGCAGGGACTCCGTCGCCGACATGGTGGCCGTCGTGGTCTGCGCGTTCTCCACGTACGGCAGGAAGTTCTCGCCGTAGACGCCGAGCATCAGCAGCGGGACCACCCACCACGCCGTCGCCAGGACCACGCCCAGCACCCACCAGCCGATCAGCTTGCGCTGTCTGGGCCCGCGCGGGCGGGACAACAGATACAGGCCGGCCGGAAGCAGGGACGCCAGTGTCGAGGCCGCGTTGACCCCGCCCATGAACGGCACGACCAGCGCCGAGCGGAAGGCGGCGATCCGGGCGCTGTACCGCTCGTCCGTCAGCGGCAGCAGCACCCAGGGCAGGAAGGCGCCGGGCAGCGCGGCGGCCGAGGTCGAGCCGACGACGATCGTGAACACCGGCCACAGCGCATACGCCACCGCGCCGAGCAGCCGGGACGCCGGGGTGCCGACACGCAGCCGCTCGGCCAGCCGCAGCGCGCCCCAGAAGGCGACCGTCACGACGAGCGACATCCACAGCCGCTCCGCCAGCCACACCTGAAGGTGGATCAGCCTGGCGAGTGCGTAGTACGGCAGCATCGGCCACAGGTAGCCGACGTACTGGTCCTGGACGCCGCCGAAACCGCCCCGGTCGTGCCACAACTGGCCGAGGTCGGACAGGAACTGCCACGGGTCGACGGTGACCCCGAGTTTGGTGTCGAAGGTCTGCCGCCCCGGGTGCACGGCCAGGAACAGCACGAACACCACGGCCCAGAACCCCAGCAGCCAGCGCCGCGAGCGCGGGCCCTCCGGCGGGCCCGAGGTCGCCGCGGTGGTGCGGACGGCTGCCGGGGGAGGGGCCTGGACCGTGGTCGTCATGGGGGACACCGCCGGAGGATGAGAAGGAGGTTCCAGGTGGCGAACTCGCGCAGCCCCGGCGCCTTCGCGACGGCGGACGCGAGGAACGGCCAGTAGCGGGAGCGCGCCGAGACGACCGTGACGTCGTCGCGGGCGCGCACCTGCCGCAGGGTGGGTCCGATGTGCACGGCGAAGAGGTTCTCGCCGAGGGTGTGCTTGGCGGGCTTCCCCGTGCGGCGGCGGTAGCGGGCCCGCGCCCGCTCGGCGCCCAGGTAGTGCCAGGGCGCCCATTCGTGACCGCCCCACGGGGAGAGCCAGTTGGTGAACGACACATAGATCAGCCCGCCGGGGCGGGTCACCCGCACCATCTCGCTGAGGAAGGTCTCCGGATCGGCCACGTGCTCCAGCACGTTGGAGGAGAAGCAGACGTCCGCGACCCCGTCCGCGAGCGGCAGCAGATAGCCGTCGGCGATCACCGCGCCGGCGGGCGGCTTCGGGCCCAGCTCCCGTATGTCCGGTTCGAAAAGGTATGCGTGCGCGCCGCGCCGCCGGAACTCCTCGGTGAAGTAGCCGCCCCCGCCGCCCACGTCCACGACCGTGCGCCTGCGGACCGGGCCGTCGTACGCCTCCACCTGGTCGGCGGCGTCACGGGCGAGGAGCGAATAGCAGCCGACGGGGTCGTCCTGCTCGTGCCGGAAGGCGCGGAAGAGGGCGAGGGAGCGGCGTATGGAGGGGTCCTTCATGGCGCCCAGCCCCTCACCGCCTCCGACGCCACCGCTCTGAACTGGCGGACCGTACGGTTCCAGCGGTACCGGCCCGCGCGCTCGCGGGCCGCCCTGCCCATGCTCAGCCGGCGGTCGTTACTGAGCGCCAGGGTGCACCAGGCCGCCGCGAAGGACGACTCGCCGTGCGCCAGCACCCCCGTCTCGCCGTCCACGACGGAGTCCCTGAGCCCGGCCACGTCGAAGGCGATCGCCGGGGTCTCGCGCACCGCCGCCTCCGTCACCACCAGGCCCCAGCCCTCGACCGCGGAAGGGTGCACCAGGACCCAGGCGGCGCACAGCAGCCGGTGCTTCTCGGCCTCGGAGACATGGCCCGCGAACTGCACCCCTGGACCGGCGAGCCGTTCCAGGCGCTCCCGCTCGGGCCCGTCGCCCATGATCACCAGGCGCCCGCCGGTGACCGGGCGGACCCGCTCCCACAGCCGCAGCAGCAGATCGATCCGCTTGTACTCGACGAGCCGCCCCATCGCGACGAACAACGGCTCGGGGTCCTTCGCGGCGAGCGGCCCCGGATCCTCGACGCCGTTGTGCACGACCCGGATGCGGTCGCGCTCGACGCCGATCGCGTGCAGGGCATGGGCCGTCGACGGGGAGACGGCGACGAGCAGGTTGTCGCGCTGGGCGCCGGCCAGGGCCCAGTGCTCCAGTCTTCGGCCGATCCGTGCGGCGGGCGCCAGCGGGCCCCCGAACCGCATCCGCCACAGATCCGTGTGGACGTGGTTGACCAGGCACAGCGTCGGGCCGCGATGCCACAGCGGGGCCAGGTACGGCATGCCGTTGCACACCTCGACCAGCAGGTCGCAGTCACCCACCTGGCGCTGGAAGGCGGGCCGGGCGCGCAGAAAGTGGCCCAGGTCACCGCCCGCCGAGACGACCCGGTAGTCGCGGTACGCCGCCGGGCCGCCGCACACCAGGGTGACCTGGTGACCGAGGCGTGTGAGGCCGTCGGCGAGGCGGTCCACGAGCAGCTCCGAGCCGCCCGCCGCCGGGTTGTCGAGATCACGGCGGGCCAGGAACACGATGCGGCGCGGCTGTGGGGGGAGCGCCGGGGGGTGCTGCGCGGTGCGCGGGAGGGCGGCGCGCAGCGAGGACGGCACGTGCTGGGGCATGGGTGCTCCAACTCGTCTCGGGGTGCGGAACTCAGCGTGGGGGGCAGGGCGCGATGCGGATCGCCGACGGGCCGGTGCGCGCGGTGCGGGGCCGCGGCCGCGTATGGGGGTGCGGCCGTGGTCTGCGGTGCGCGATCGGTCGGTACGGGTGGTGCATGAGATCGGGCCGTGGTGCGTGATCCGTTCGGTCGCGGAGCGGTCTCGTGTGGGGGGTCTGAGCTCTTCGTGTAATGCCGTTGCTCTTCGTGTGATGCCGTTGTGGGCAGGCTGTGCTCGGGTGGGGTTGGACAGTTTTCGCCCAGCGGTCCGCCGGGGCTACTCACCGGCGTGACAATTTCCGGGCCTTTTGGAGCTGACGCCTCATCACATCGTGAGCCCAGGTCGGGATGTATCGGATGTTTCGGGATTCCGTCGCCCTCGTACCACCAAAACAGCGCCGGCCACGGCGAGGACGAACCCGGTCACAGCGGCACCGATCGGCAAAGTCTGCCCCACCAGCCGCAGTCGGCCGCTCTCCTTCTTCGCCTGCTTGACCTGGTCCTTCTGCGTGGCCGCGGTGAAGGCGATCTTCCGGCTGTCGAGGAGGACCACCGAGTCCTTCGCCGAACCGGGGGCACGCAGCGTACGGCGCGGACCGACCTGGGCGTAGATCACCCGGCCGGTGCGCTGGTCGACGACCAGCTCGATGCCCTGGTTGGCGTACCACTCCTCGGCCAGCACCTGACCCACGCTCGGTCGGCCGACCAGGGCGCCGGGCACCAGCCGCGTGCCGACCTTGGCCGGGGCGACCGTACCGGTGAAGCGGTAGCCGGTGTAGCCCTGGACCTTCCTGGTGCCGCTGTAGTGCAGCGTGACGGTCGCGCCGAGGGAGTTGTCCCACCACTGGTAGGCGTGTTTGCGCACGTCGAAGGGGAACTTCAGATATGCGTCGCCCTCGTAGTACGGCTTCTCCTGACAGCAGTGCACCGGCTTGTTGGTCCTGCGGTCCGTCACCCAGCGGCCCGGCATGAACTCCAGTGCGTCGTGCGGGTCGGCGGCCGGCAGCGTCTTGTCGGTGTCGACCGTGGTCGTCACGTCCCACACCGCGTCGCCGCTGCGCTCGCTGTCGGCGACGTCGCCGCGCACCCGCTGGGTCACGGTGATCCGCTGACCGGGGACGGTCTGGACCTTGTCGGTGTCGAAGACGCTGCCCGTGCCGGTGTAGACGGCGGTCGTGTCGATGTTGATCGGATTGACGGCGGCGCGCGGTGTCACGTACCACGCGAGCAGCGGGGCAAGGACCAGCAGAAAGGTGCCGAGACCCAGCAGGACCAGGGAGAACGGTGTGACTGTACGGCGCATCCGGGCACTCCAGGGGCGTGGGCGGCTCGACTCACGAGGTGGTACGGGTGGGTCGACACCAAGGGGGAAAGTGCACGTGCGGTCTGGGCCGGGAACCGTAGGCGCCTCTTGACTGGGTGTCAATGCGTTGCCGAAACTGGGCTCTGGCCGGACGCGCCAAAAATTGGGGTGCCGGCGCAGGGCAGGGGCCGCGGGGCGATCGACCATGTCACGCGGCGTGCCGGGTGGGGGACGACCTCGACAGAGAGGCTGACCCTGCGATGTCCAGACTCCTCGCCGCAGTACTCACCATGGCGGCCGCCGCCGCGCTCGCCGTGGGCGCAGCGCTCGGCATCGTCGCCGTGCTGGAGGCGACCCCGGAGCAGCCGAACACACCGATGATCACGTACGAGAACACCGGCCAGGGGCGCTGAGCGGTGACCACCCGCCCCGGGACCGTCACGACCCGCTCGGCCTGGCATGACGTGCCCCGCCTCCAGGTGCGGCAGTTCGCGGCGCTGGCGATGGCCGAGGCGCCGGCGCTCGCCGAGGAGATCCTCCGTGAGATCCGCCGTGAGTACCCGCATCTGCCCGTGGTGCTCGACGACTCCGGCGAACCCATGGCACTCGTCGGGATCCGCCGCGCCATCGAGGTCTTCGTCCAGCATCTGGAGTCCACGGAGGAACGCCCCCGCGTGCACCCCGAGGTGTTCCAGGAGTTCGGACGGGGCGAGGGTCTGCACGGCCGCAGCCTCGACGCCCTGCAGGCGATCTACCGCATGGGCGTCCGGCTCGCCTGGCGCCGCTTCGCCGAGATCGGCCAGCGGGTCGACATCCCGCCACCGGCGATGTACGAGCTCGTCGACGCCGGATACGAGTACCTGGACGGCCTGGTCGACCAGTCCGTACGCGGGTACGCCGAAGCCGCGGCCCGGCAGGCCGGCGAGCGACTGAGGCTGCAGCGGCGGCTGATGGAACTGCTGCTGACCGAGCACCACCGGGGCGACCCGGCGGACGCGCTCGCCGAGCGGGCGGCGCGGGTGGGGTGGCCACTGCCGGACAAGGTCGCCGTGGGCGTGCTGCTGCGTCCGGCGCGGGAGGCCGTGGCGCCGGCGGTCGGGCAGGGCGTGCTGCTGGACATGGAGTACGAGCAGCCGCACATGGTCGTGCCGGAGCCGGACGCGGCGGGTCGGCCCGAGCTGTTGCACCGGGCGCTGGCCGGCTGGGCCGGGGCGATCGGGCCGCCCGTACCGCTGGCGGACGCCGCGAAGTCGCTGCGCTGGGCCGAGGCGGCCGTGCAGCTGATGGAACGGGGGCTGCTGCCCGTCGGCGAGGTCCTCCACTGCACCGAGCACACCCAGGCGCTGGTGCTGCTGCAGCCGGAGGAGCTGATCGACGACCTGGCCCTGCGCTGTCTGGCGCCGCTGGCCCACTGCGGGCCGACCCACTCCCGACGGCTCGCGGAAACGCTTCTGGCCTGGCTGGAGACCCGGGGCGGGGCCCCGGAGGTGGCCGCCCGGCTGGGTGTGCACCCGCAGACGGTCCGCTACCGCCTGCGTCAGATCCGTGAGCTGTGGGGCGACGAGATCGACGACCCGGACCGCCGCTTCGAACTGGAACTGGTGCTGCGCGCGCAACGCCTGCGCGGAGAGCTGGGTGACCCCAGGACGCGGCGCTAGTCACGGTCCGGGCGGCCCCGGGACACGGCGCCGGTGATGGTCCGGGCGATCTCGGAACGCGACGCCAGTCACAGACGGCAACGAGCGCCTCGCACGACCATTGCCCGGCCAAGCCCACTATGACTAGCCTGTGTTCGTCATGCCGATCGCCAGTTGAAATTTCGAACATGGAGAGGGGGCCAGTCGTGGGACGCCTCGTACCTGCCGTGACCCGGGCTCTCGACATACTGGAGCTCTTCCTTGACGGGGACGGGACGCTCTCCGCCCCCGACATCGTGCGCAAGCTCCAGCTGCCGCGTACCACCGTGCACGAGCTGGTCACCACGCTCGCCGCACGCTCGTACATCGTCCAGGTGCCGGGGCAGCCGGGACGCTACCGCCTCGGGGTGCGGCCCTACCAGCTCGGCAGCCGCTATGCCGAGCAGCTGGACCTCGCCGCCGAGGGCCAGCAGGTGGCCCGGTCGGTCGCCGAGACCTGTGACGAGACCGTGCACGTCGCCATCCTCGAGGGCACGGACGTCATCTATATCGCCAAGGTCGACTCCACGCACGCCGTGCGCATGGTGTCGGCGGCCGGCCGCCGGCTGCCCGCCCACTGCACCTCCGTCGGCAAGATGCTGCTCGCGTCCCTTCCCGAGCAGGAGCTGGCCGCGCGCATCCCGGACGACGCCGAGCTGGTCGCGATGACGCCCAACAGCATCACCGACCCGGCCGCCCTGCGCGAGACCCTCGCCGAGATCCGCAGCCGGGGCATCGCCGTCGAGTCCCGCGAGTCCAACCCCGACGTCAGCTGTGTCGCCGCCCCCGTGCGCGACCGCACCGGGCAGGTCGTCGCTGCGCTCTCCATCTCCGTGCCGATGATCAGGTGGAGCGACGAGCGCCGTTCCGAGCTGGAGCAGCTCGCCGCGAAGGGCGCCGCGGAGCTCTCCGAGCGGCTCGGCCACCGGAGCGTCGCATGACGGCGTACGAGATCGCCGTACGCGAGTACGCGGACCTGGGCGAGGGACCGACCTGGGACGCCGACGCGCAGCGGCTGATCTGGGTCGACATCCTGGGGTCCCGGGTGCACACCTACGACCCCGCGACCGGACGCCGTACCGTCATGGCGACCGAGCAGCATGTGGGCGCCGCCAAACCGCGCGCGGGCGGCGGCCTGGTCGTCAACCTGAGGGACGGCGTGGGTCTGTACGGCCCGGGCGGCGCCGACTTCCGCTGGCTGCACCGCGAGCCCGTGCCCGGCCGCCGCGCCAACGACGCGGCGGTGGCCCCGGACGGCGCGCTGTGGGCGGGCACCATGCGCTACGACGAGGCGCCGGGCGGCGGCACCCTGTCCCGCATCACCGCCGACGGCACCGTGCGGACCGTCCTCGACGACGTCGCCGTCAGCAACGGCACGGGCTGGAGCCCCGACGGGCGGCTGATGTACTACATCGACTCGCCGACCCGGCGCATCGACGTCTTCGACATGGGCGACGACGGGCTCCTGGCCGACCGGCGTCCACTGGCCCACGTCGACCGCGGCTTCCCGGACGGACTCACCGTCGACGCCGACGGCTGTGTCTGGGTGGCGCTGTGGGACGGCGGCGCGATCCACCGCTACACGCCCTCCGGCGAGCTGGACCGGGTCATCGACCTCCCGGTGCTCCGCCCCACCGCATGCGCCTTCGGCGGCGCGGACCTGGCCGACCTGTACATCACCACGGCTCGTACGGGGCTGGAGGCACCGCATCCGCTCTCCGGCTCGGTGCTGGTCCTCCCGGGCGCCGGAAAGGGCCTGCCGCAGCCCCCGTTCGCCGGCTGACCCCGGCCCCGAGGCCCCCGCCCGATCGCCGGGCGGGGGCCCTGTTCTGTGCACAGTCACCGCTCTGCGCCCCTCCGGGAGGACCCCATGAGCAAGACCACAGCCCAGCCCGTTCCCACCCACCCGGCCCGGTTCACCCTCGACCCCGCCTTCACCATCGGCGAGGTCGACCCCCGACTCTTCGGCTCCTTCGTCGAACACCTCGGCCGCTGCGTCTACACCGGAATCTTCGAGCCGGACCACCCCTCGGCCGACGAGGCGGGCCTGCGCACCGACGTTCTTGAACTGGTCCGCGAACTCGGCGTCACCACGGTCCGCTACCCCGGAGGAAACTTCGTCTCCGGCTACAAGTGGGAGGACTCGGTGGGCCCGGTGGACGAGCGCCCCCGCCGCCTCGACCTCGCCTGGCGCTCCACGGAGACCAACCGCTTCGGCCTCTCCGAGTACATCGCCTTCCTCAGGAAGCTCGGCCCGCAGGCCGAGCCCATGATGGCCATCAACCTCGGCACCCGCGGTGTCGCCGAGGCCCTGGAACTCCAGGAGTACGCCAACCACCCCTCCGGCACCGCCCTTTCGGACCTCCGGGCCGCGCACGGCGACAATGACCCCTTCGGCATCAAGCTGTGGTGCCTGGGCAACGAGATGGACGGCCCCTGGCAGACCGGTCACAAGACCGCCGCGGAGTACGGACGCGTCGCCGCCGAGACCGCCCGCGCGATGCGCCAGATGGACCCGTCCGTGGAGCTGGTCGCCTGCGGCTCCTCCAGCCAGTCCATGCCGACCTTCGCCGAGTGGGAGGCGACGGTCCTGGCGGAGACGTACGACCTCGTCGACCACATCTCCCTGCACGCCTACTACGAGCCCACGGACGGCGACCTCGACTCCTTCCTCGCCTCCGCCGTCGACATGGAGTCGTTCATCGACAACGTGGCAGCGACCTGCGACCACGTGGGCGCGAAGCTCAAGTCGAAGAAGAGGATCAACCTGTCCTTCGACGAGTGGAACGTCTGGTACATGTCGAAGTGGCACGCGATCGAGAACTCCGCCTCGCGGGACTGGGCCGAGGCCCCGCGCCTGCTGGAGGACAACTACAGCGTCATGGACGCGGTCGTCTTCGGCTCGCTCCTCATCGCCCTGCTCCGGCACGCAGACCGTGTCACCGTCGCCTGCCTCGCCCAGCTCGTCAACGTCATCGCCCCGATCATGACGGAACCCGGCGGCCCCGCCTGGCGGCAGACGACGTTCTTCCCCTTCGCACAGGCCTCGAAGCACGGGCGCGGCCAGGTCCTCGACGTCCGGGTGGACTCGCCGACGTACGAGACGAAGAAGTACGGAGAGGCCGACCTGCTGCACGCCACCGCCGTACGCGCCGAGGACGGCTCGGTCACCGTGTTCGCCGTCAACCGCAGCCGGACCGAGCCGCTGCCGCTCGAAGTCGCCCTCAGCGGGCTCGATCTCACGTCGGTCGTCGAGCACAGCGCGCTCGCCGACGCCGACCCCGACGCCCGGAACACCCTCGCCGACCCCGAGCGGGTGACCCCGCACCAGGTCTCCGGGACCACTCTCCAGGACGGCACCCTCAACGCCGTACTGGAGCCGCTGTCCTGGAACGTGATCCGGCTCGGGCAGACGCTTACCGGGCACGCAAACGGCCGTCCCGACCCGGCCTAACCTCGCGGACCGGGGGAGTCCACCGGCGTCACCGGGACTCCCCCCGCCGCCCGTCCGAGCAGCCTCAACTCCACCTTTCCCGGCCCCGACGGAGTGGTCCCGTCGGACAGGACCGCCAGTGCGAGCGTGTTGCTGCCCCGGGTGTCGAGCACGCCGTTCGGCAGGACGAAGGTGTGCTGCGGCCCCACGTCGTTGATGTACTGGCCCATGTTCCAGCCGTTGAGGAAGATCTGCACCCGGTAGGCGCGGGCCGGGTCGTCCGTCAGGGTCAGCCCGAGCGATGCGTCCGTGCCGGGATCGACGGCCAGCCGGAAGCCCGTCCGGTACCAGACCACGCCCTGCCCCCGCTCGGTCCGCGGGAGGCCGACGGGCTGCCAGCCGCCGTCCGCGAATCCGGGCAGATGCCAGCCGTTCCGCTCCCCGTACAGCCCGCCGTTGTTGAGCGGCCCGCGCACGGGATCGGGTGCGGCCTCGCCCTGGATCCGCCAGTCGACCGCGGGTGACACACCGTCGAAGGTGACGGAGACCAGCCCCCGTCCCGCCTTGTGGGTGTCGTTCGCCCCGCCGTCCTGGTCGTGCTGCATCCGCCGTACGAGCACGGCGAGGACATGGGAGCCGGAGTTTCCGCCGGGCTCTCCACCGGATTTCCCGCCGGACTTTCCGCCGGAACTCCCTACGCCGACCGGGAACGCAGCCGTCGCCGCCCACGTCCCCTTCCGCACGGTCTTCCCGTCCGGCACGGGCATGCGGTGCGTGCCCAGCGGCTTCCCGTCCAGCCACGCCATCAACAGCCCCTGTGTGCCCGCGACATAGGAGAGGGAGACCGACCGGGCGCCGGCCGCGCCCTCGAAGCGGCCCCGGTACCAGACGTCCCCGTAGTGGAAGCCGTAGTCGTCGGCGAAGAGGACGGGCTGTCCGGAGGGCACGGGAGTCGTGCTGTACGAGGACGTCCTGTCCGCCGCCCGCCACGCCGAGTCGTCGAAGTCCACCGCGGCCTCGGGATTCTCGGCCCTGCGGCGCCACCCCTTCAGCGCGGGCAGCCGGACGGCTCCCGCGCCCGGCAGCCGCCGCGTGGCGCGCAGACTGCCGGAGGAGGTGACGTGCGTCCGCACGCGACCCTGGTTCCAGACGACCTCGGTCACCCCGCGCGGCGCCCACACCTCCAGACCGGCCTCGTCGACGGTGTCGCCGGTCAGGTGCACGGTCGCCCCGCGCAGGGTGGCCGTGCGCAGCAGAGCGGGCCCGTACACCAGGACCGCCCCCGAGGGGGTCTCGTGACGCCACAGTCGTACGGACGTCTCGTCGTCGCAGAGGAGGAGCAGCAGCGGCCGCGCCGTGCCTCCGCCTTCCACCAGCACCCGTACGAGCCCGTCGAGCCGGACGCCCACGCGCAGGACACCGTTCTCGTACGCATGCGTGGCGTTGCCGGCCGGCACGGTGACCTTGGGCTCGCTCGTGCACTCCAGGACGGTCTCGGTCGCCTCCCCGGAACGCCCCGTGAACACGGCGACGTCCTGGCGCCCCGCGGTCAGCCGCAGCATGGGCTGTGCGGTGGAGTGGCGCAGCGTGCGCAGGCCCAGCGAGATCCCGGTGGCCAGCAGCCGGGCGTCGAGGCCGGGGACGGGCACGCGGACGGTCGTCCCGGCGAGCGGGAGGGTGGCGACGGCCTCGGCGGAGGTGTCGTTGCGCAGCACGTAGAAGTGCGCCTTCGTATCCGGATTGACGAGGTGGTACGCCTTGATCCCGGCGTCGCCGGCCTCGACGTCCTCCGCCCGGTCGAGCTTGGCGAGATCGGGCACGCTCTGCAGCAGATGCCCGATCTGGTGCATGGGGACGAGCTTGGCGGTCGGCTGCCTGGCCTCGTCGAGGGCGGCCCCGTAGTCGTACGACGTGTAGACGACCGGCGCGGGCAGCCAGCCCCACGATGTGCCGCCGAAGGTCATGTAGACGTTGTGGATCTTGATGCCGTTGGCGAGGTTGGTCAGGCAGAAGCGCCGCTCGTACGCCGCGTCCCGGGTGCGGCGTGACTCCGTGTATCCCTTGCCGTCGAACTCCACCCCGCCCCATGGATCGAACCAGCCGCCCCCGAACTCGGCGAGGAAACCGGGGGTTTCGGGACTCGCGGTCGACCCGCCCTTCGCCCCGCCGATCCCGAAGTACCCCCAGTCCGGCGGCGTCCGGGACGGCGACGGATAACCGTCGAACCCGTACAGCCAGCGTCCGCGCTCACCGCCCGTGTCGAAGGTTCCCGGCGCCCAGTACCCGTTCCTGCCCTTGTCGTTGTGGAAGAGCGGCACATCGACCCCGTCCGCGCGGACCTTCTCGTACAGGTGGGCCATGTAGTCGCGGCCGGTGGCTTCGGTGACGTGGTTGGCGTACTCGTTCTCCAGCTGGTAGAGGACGATCGTGCCGGTGCCCTTGGTGTACAGGTGCCGCACCGCGATCCGGTTCACGGCGGTCAGCCACTCGTCGACGTACTTCAGATAGGTGGGGTCGGACGTACGGGCCGTGCCCCTGGTGGCGGTCAGCCAGCCGGGGAAGCCGCCCGCGTCGACCTCGGCGTTGATGTACGGGCCCGGACGAAGGGTCACATACAGCCCCACCTCGGCGGCCGTGCGCAGGAACAGGTCCAGGTCGCGCACGCCCGTGAAGTCGTACGAGCCCGGGGCGGGGGAGTGGTAGTTCCAGGAGACGTAGACGCTGATCGTGTTGTAGCCGAAGGCGCGCAGTTTCTGCAGGACGTCCCGCCACAGCGACGGGCTGGGCAGCCGGAAGGGATGCACCTCGCCGGACCACAGCACGACCCGCCGGCCGTCGACGATCATCGAGTACCGGTCGAAGCCCACGGTGTGCGCCCGCCCGTCCGCGCCCGGCGGCCCCGGCGCGGGCCCGGTCGGCG
>NZ_JBEOZU010000129.1:0-19950 GCF_040298185.1 Streptomyces sp. NPDC001634
GGCCACCGGGGCTCGCACCGGGGGCCCCGGCCTTCTGGCACCCGGCACGCCCGGCGCCGGCGCGGGCGGACCCTTCGGTCCCCGCGCGTCCGGAGCCCCAGCCGGCCAGGGCCGCCCCGGCGGCGGACTCAGCGACGACACAGCGATCCTCACCCCGCAGAAGCCCGCCCCCGAGCCGGGCTCCCAGGGCTTCGGCGGCCCCGCAGACAACGTCTCCGGGCACACCGTCACGAGCGGGATCCCTGTCGTCCCGCCGGGCGTCCAGGACGGGCCGTTCGCGGCGGGCACCCCTTCCGACGGAACGATGTCGCACACGCCCCCCAAGCTGCCGGATGTGCCCAAGGCGCAGACGTCCACCAGCGCGAAGCCGGCCAAGAAGAAGGGCCGCAGCAAGCTGGTCCTCCTGGTCGGCGCCGTGTTCGTGCTCGGCGGCGGCGTCTATGGCGCCGGGCTGCTGATGAACCACTCCGACGTGCCCAAGGGCACGACCGTGCTCGGCGTCGACATCGGCGGCGGCACCCGCGACGAGGCGGTCCAGAAGCTCGACGCCGCGCTGGGCAGCCGTACGGACAAGCCGCTCCAGCTGTCGGTCGACGGCAAGACGGTCTCCCTTAAGCCGGACCAGGCGGGCCTCCAGCTGGACAGCAAGGCCACCGTCGCCAAGGCCGCGCAGAGCGACTACAACCCGGTGTCGGTGATCGGCTCCCTGTTCGGGCAGCAGCGCGTCGTCCAGCCCGAGATGCCCGTCGACGAGGAGAAGCTGCAGGCCGCCCTGGAGGGTGCCGCGGGCGGCTCCGGCTCGATGACCGAGGGCACGATCAAGTTCGAGTCCGGCAAGGCCACCGCCGTCTACGGCAAGGCGGGCAAGGGCATCGACGTCGCGGGTTCGACCGCGGCCGTCGAGGAGGCCTACCACACCCAGGTCGAGACCGGCGCCAGCACACCCGTGAAGGTGCCCACGACCACCCGGCAGCCGTCGATCACGAACGCCGAGGTCGACCGGATGATGAAGGCGTTCGCCGAGCCCGCGATGTCGGGGCTCGTCACGGTGCGCACGGATGCCGCGCACACCGTGTCCTTCAGTCCGGCGCGTTCGATCTACAAGTTCCTGAGCGTGCAGGCAGTGAACGGCAAGCTGGTCGAGCACATCGACCTGGACGTCCTGAAGGGGCTCTACAAGGGTGCCTTCGACGGGGCCACGATCGCCAAGAGCGACGGCAGCAAGAAGCCGGTGAGCCCGCAGGACGTCGCGGTCGCGCTCGACAAGGCGCTGCGCGGCACGACGCCGGCCGAGCGTGTCGTCACGATCCCGACCAATCCTCAGTAGCGCGTACCGAGAGCAGGGGGCAGCCGGCACGGGCCGGCTGCCCCCTTGTCGTGCATGGGCACTGTCACCCCTTCCGCCATGACATCTGTCATGCCGAACGCGCGACGCGCGGCACTGCCCCGCGCCGCCCCCGCGCCGCGACGATGGGGGCATGACGACGACAACGGCGCCCACCACAGCGGTGGTCGGGTTCGACCAGGTCACGAAGACCTACGGCGACGTCCGGGCGGTGGACGGGCTGACGCTCGCACTGCACCCGGGGGAGACGGTGGCCCTGCTCGGGCCCAACGGGGCGGGCAAGTCGACCACCCTCGACCTGCTTCTCGGGCTCAAGCACGCGGACAGCGGCTCGGTCCGGGTGTTCGGGACCAGCCCTCGCGAGGCCATCGTCGGCGGGCGGGTGGGCGCCATGCTGCAGAGCGGCGGCCTGATGGACGAGGTCACGGTCGGCGAGCTGGTCAAGCTCGCCTGCGATCTGCACCCCAAGCGGTTCAAGGTCACCGACGTCCTCGCCCGCGCGGGCATCTCGCAGATCGCCGACCGCAAGGTCAACAAGCTCTCCGGCGGCCAGGCCCAGCGCGTCCGCTTCGCCCTCGCCACCGCCGGGGCCAACGACCTCATTGTGCTCGACGAGCCGACCACCGGTATGGACGTCTCCGCCCGCCAGGCCTTCTGGGCCGCCATGCGCGAGCAGGCCGACGAGGGGCGTACGGTCCTGTTCGCCACCCACTATCTCGAAGAGGCGGACGCGATTGCGGACCGCGTGCTCGTACTGCACCGGGGGCGCCTCCTCGCCGACGGCACCGCCGCCGAGATCAAGGCGAAGGCCGGCGCCCGCCGCGTCTCCTTCGACCTGGAGGGCACGATCGACGAGGCCCCGCTGCGCGCGCTGCCGTTCCTGACCTCGATAGACGTTTCCGGACAGACCGTCCGTATCCAGTCCTCCGACGCCGACGCGACCGTCCACGCCCTGTACGGCCTCGGCGTCTACCCCCGCAACCTCGAAGTCGCCGGGCTCGGGCTCGAGCAGGCGTTCGTCGCCATCACGGAGGCCGAGGAGGCCAAGCAGTCATGCTGAATACCTTTGCTTCGTGGGGTCTGATCAAGCTGGAGCTGGCCCGCGCCCTGCGCAACCGCAGGTTCCTGTTCTTCTCGGTGATCTACCCCTCGATCATCTTCCTGCTCGTCGCGAGCCAGGGCGGGACCAACAGCAAGGTCGACGGCTCGGGGCTGACCGTCGCGGCGTACGTCATGGTGTCCATGGCCTCCTTCGGCGCCCTGACCGCCGTCCTGATGGGCAACAGCGAGCGCATCGCCAAGGAGCGGGAGGGCGGCTGGGTACGACAGCTGCGGCTGACCACGCTGCCGGGACGCGGCTACGTCCTCGCCAAGACCGCCAGTGCCGCCGTCGTCAGCCTGCCGTCCATCGTGGTCGTCTTCCTGGTCGCCGCCGCCGTCAAGCACGTCCGGCTGGACGCCTGGCAGTGGTTCGCCCTCACCGGCGCGATCTGGGCCGGCAGCCTGGTCTTCGCCGCGCTCGGCGTCGCCATCGGCTACCTTGCCTCCGGGGACGCGGTGCGCCCGATCACGATGATCATCTACTTCGGCCTGTCGATCCTCGGCGGTCTGTGGTGGCCGTCCTCCGCCTTCCCGGCCTGGCTGCAGGACATCGCCAGGTGGCTGCCCACGCACGCGTACGCTGCCGTGGGACGGGCGATCGAACAGAGCCAGGCCCCGCACGCCCAGGACATCGCCGTCCTCGTCGCCTTCTTCGTCCTGTTCGCGGGCGGCGCGGCCTGGCTGTACCGGAAGGACACGCTGAAGGCGTGAGCACTATGACGGACGACGGGCTGCCCGAGGAAGTCCGGGCGGAGAACGCGATCCGGGTGGGCCAGCCACCCCGCAACACCGGCGAGGCGCTGCGCAAGCTGGTCTGGATCCTCCCCTGGCTGATCTTCCTCGGGTCGCCGGTGCAGGACCTGACCTCCGGCCACCACACGACCGCGGCGACCGCGGCAGGCTGGGTGGCCCTGGTGTCCTTCACGGGCCTCTATCTGGCGCTGGTCTTCCGGAACATGGGCCGGCCGTTCTCCGGACCGGCCGTCGCCTGCCTCGTCGCGCTCCTCGGTACGCTCGCCGTCGTCCTGTGCCTCACTCTCGGCGGCGCGTGGATCGGCCTCTTCGTGTACGTCTCCGCCACGTGCGGCGCGGCCTTGCCGCAGCGGATCGCGTACTGGGCGATCGGGCTGAACGCCCTCGCGATGCTTCTGGTCGGCCTGCGCACCGGCCTGGACGACTGGAGCCTGCTCCTGATGGTGGTGCTCCTCGGCTTCGCGATGACGGGTGTGAAGCAACTGGTCCGTACGACGGTGGAGCTGCGCAAGGCCCGCGCCACCGTCGCCCAGCTCGCCGCCAACGAGGAGCGCCTGCGGCTGGCCCGGGACCTGCACGACCTGCTGGGCCACTCGCTCTCCCTGATCACGCTGAAGAGCGAGCTGGCGGGCCGTATGCTCCCCGACCACCCCGACAAGGCGGCCCAGCAGGTCGCCGACATCGAACAGGTCAGCCGTCAGGCCCTGGTCGACGTGCGCGAGGCGGTCACCGGTTACCGGCGCCGGCGCCTGGCCGCGGAACTCGCGGGCGCCCAGGTCGCCTTGACGGCGGCCGGAGTCGCCGCGGACGTGCCCGCCGAACCGGACCTGTGCGGTGTCCCCGAAGAGCGCGAGTCCACCCTTGCCTGGGCGCTGCGCGAGGCGGTCACCAACGTGGTGCGGCACAGTGGCGCCGAGCGCTGCACGGTGGAGGTGATCAGGCGCCAGACCCTGGACGGAGCGGTGCTGGAACTCTCCGTCGAGGACAACGGCTCCGTCGGGGCGGGCAAGGGTCCCGGCAACGGCCTGACCGGCCTGACCGAGCGGTTGGAGAAGGTGGGCGGCACCCTGGAGGCGGGCCGGGTCGGGCGCGGCTTCCGGCTGGTCGCCCGTGTGCCCGTGGGTGCTCCGGTGGACGTAGGATCCGGGGCATGAGCCGCACGATCAAGGTCCTCCTGGCCGAGGACCAGTCGATGGTCCGCGAGGCGCTGGCCGCCCTGCTCGGTCTCGAGGCGGACATCGAGGTCGCCGCTCAGGTCGCGCGCGGCGACGAGGTGCTGGCCGCGGCGCGCGCCCACGAGGTGGACGTGGCGCTGCTGGACATCGAGATGCCCGGTGCCACCGGGATCGAGGCGGCGGCGGAGCTGCGGCGGGAGCTGCCGGCGCTCAAGGTGGTCGTGCTGACGACCTTCGGCCGCCCCGGCTATCTGCGCTCGGCGATGGAGGCGGGCGCCGACGCCTTCCTGGTGAAGGACGCTCCCGCGGCCCAACTCGCCGCGGCGGTACGGAAGGTGCTCGGCGGGGAGCGCGTCATCGACCCCACGCTGGCGGCGGCCGCCCTGGCCGACGGCGCCAACCCGCTGACCGACCGGGAACGCGAGGTCCTGCGCGCGGCGGCGGACGGCTCGACCAATGCGGAACTGGCCGGGACCCTGCACCTGTCCCAGGGCACGGTCCGCAACTACCTCTCGACGGCCATCCAGAAACTGGCGGTACGGAACCGGGCGGAGGCGGTACGGATGGCCCGTGAGAAGGGCTGGCTGTAGCGTGCCCCTTCGAACCGCCTAGTTGAGCCGAGCCCGGGCCGCCCGAGCCTGCCCCCGCACCGCCTCCGCGGCCGTTGCGTCCACCTCGGCCACCAGCTCGGCATACGCATCGAGCTCCGTGGCCCCCCGCAGAAAATCCCCGCGCTGCACAAGAAGCTGAGCACGCTCGTACCGCAGCCGCGCCGGATGCGACGGCAGCAACAGCGACAGCTCGACCGCCCACAGGGCGACATCCGACCGCTCGGGCCGGGCGGCGGCCCACGCCCGGACGTTGTTCAGCACCCGCAGCACCACGTCGAGCGTGTCGGCAGGCTCCAGCATCGACGGATCCAACCCCGCTCCGGTCGCCCCGGCGACCAGCAGCTCCGCGTCGGACCCGGTCAGCACCCGCCCCCCGTCGAAGGGATCGGCGAGCACCTGCTCCTCCTGCGGACCGAACCCCACCACGAAGTGCCCCGGCAGCGCGACGCCGTACACCGGCGCCCCGGCCCTGCGGGCGACCTCCATCCACACCACCGAGAGCAGGATCGGCAGCCCGCGGCGTCGCCGCAGCACCTCGTGCAGCAACGAGGACTCCAGGCGCTCGTAGTCCGCCGCAGAGCCGCGGAAGCCGCAGCGCCTGCCGAGCACGTCGGCCAGCACGACGGCCCAGGCCCGCGGCCCGCCCGGCCCGTACGGCAGCTGCCCGGCCAGCCGGTCCAGCTCGATCTGCGCGGCGTCGATCCCGGCCTCGTCGAGCGTCCCGTCCGCCGCGGCGCCGACGAGCAGACACAGGGTCGCCAGATCGGGCCGCTCGGACCGCGCCTCGTCGGCGAACCGCCGCCGCACCTCGGCGGCCCGCTCCGGTTCCGGGGGATAGGGAGCACGCATCGCAGCCTCGAAACCTCTCACACCACCGGGCCGGTACCGGTGACCGACGGGCCGCCCGTGTCCGGTCCGCGGGAGCCCTCCGGCTCCCGGTAGTGGTGATACGCATGATGCGCCCCGAAGCCGAGTCGTGCGTACAGCGCCCGCGCCCCCTCGTTGTCCGTCTCCACCTGGAGCCAGGCCGCCGAGGCGCCCTCGTCGAGGGCCTGCCGGGCCAGCGCGGCCATCACGGCCGTGGCCAGACCCCGCCGGCGTAGGTCCGGATCGACCTCGACCGCCGCGAAACCGGCCCAGCGCCCGTCCACCACGCACCGCCCGATCGCCGCCGGAGCGGCGCCCTCGGCCCCGGGCACCGTCGCGAACCACACCGAGGGCCCACTGCCCAGCACCTTCAGCGCCACCTCGCTCACGCCCTTGCGCTGGTAGCGGGCGAGCCACGCGTCGTCCGCCGTGCGCGACAGCACGACCCCGGGCGCCTCACGGTCCGCGAGGGGCGCCAGCGCGCCGGTCCACAGCTCGGCGGTCACCTCCCGTGTCCACCCGCGCGCCTCCAGCTCCCCGCACAGCAGCTCCTGCGTGCCCTCCGCCCCGGTCGCGAGCTGCATGCAGGCGGGCAGCCCACGAGCCGCGTACCAGCGCCGTATGGCCGTCAGTGCCTCATCCAGCGGCAGCCCGGGGTCGCCGAGCGGCAGCACCGAATTGGCCCGGCGCGTAAAGCCGGAGGCGGCGCGCAGCTCCCACTCGCCGAGGCGCTCCTGCTCGACGGGCTGCCAGGCCCTGGCGGAGATCCGCGCCAGCTCCTCGTACGATGCCGCTGGACCCCGCCGTCGGGCCGGAGCCGCGGGAACGACCTTGCCCGCGACCAGGGAGGACTCCGCTATCCGGACGCTCTCCCCGCCCCGCCGAGTGATCAGTAGCACACCGTTGTCCCATGATGTGAGAACGCCGACCGTGTCGGTGAACCTCTCACCCTCGGCGGCATGTTCGTTCCACCGCCGTACGGAGACGCGTTTGCCCACGTCAGCAGCGGTGATACGGACCTCGAGCCGTCCACCCGCAGAGATTTCCACAGGTCAGTTCACCCCTCCTGTTCGGATCATGCCCAGGAACGGAGATACTAGGTGCGGGCATCGACGACGCCGCGCTCCCGCGCGCCAGGCGGCGGAGCCTGAGGAGGCCCGCCAGCGCCCTATCGAGGAGGAACGACAGCGTGACCTACGTCATCGCAGAGCCTTGTGTCGACGTCAAGGACAAGGCGTGCATCGAGGAGTGCCCGGTCGACTGCATCTACGAGGGCCAGCGGTCCTTGTACATCCACCCGGACGAATGCGTCGACTGTGGAGCCTGTGAGCCGGTGTGCCCGGTTGAGGCCATCTTCTACGAGGATGACACTCCCGAGGAGTGGAAGGACTACTACAAGGCGAACGTCGAGTTCTTCGACGAGCTCGGCTCGCCCGGTGGCGCCAGCAAGCTGGGGCTGATCGAGCGCGACCACCCCTTCATCGCGGCGCTGCCCCCGATGAACCAGTAAACGGCACGTACAACCGGTGCGCGCCGGTGTCGAGAGTACGAGCGCGCGAAGCCGAAGGGCTGAGCACGGTCGGGCTCCCGACACCGGCTGGAGCGCCCCGGAGACCAATTGAAACGGTGCCGTCCCGGTCCCGTACGGTGCCTTCCGGCGCTGTACGGGACCGAGACGTTTGGCGCCCGTACATCCGTATCGGGCGCCCGTCGTACCAGAAAGTGAGCCGAACCCGTGTCCGCAGTCTCCGACCGACTTCCCACCTTCCCCTGGGACAAGCTGGAGCCGTACAAGAAGACGGCCGCAGCGCACCCGGGCGGGATTGTCGACCTGTCCGTCGGCACCCCGGTCGACCCGGTCCCCGAGCTGATCCAGAAAGCGCTCGTCGCGGCGGCGGACTCGCCGGGCTATCCGACCGTCTGGGGCACGCCCGAGCTGCGGGACGCGATCACGGGCTGGGTGGAGCGCCGTCTGGGCGCCCGTGACGTCACCCATCGCCATGTCCTGCCGGTCGTCGGCTCCAAGGAACTCGTCGCCTGGCTCCCGACCCAGCTGGGCCTCGGCCCCGGCGACAGGGTCGCGTACCCGCGCCTGGCCTATCCGACGTACGAGGTCGGCGCGCGCCTGGCCCGCGCGGACTACGTGGTCTACGACGATCCGACGGAGCTGGACCCGACGAA
This sequence comes from Streptomyces sp. NPDC001634, assembly GCF_040298185.1. Classification (NCBI taxonomy): domain Bacteria; kingdom Bacillati; phylum Actinomycetota; class Actinomycetes; order Kitasatosporales; family Streptomycetaceae; genus Streptomyces; species Streptomyces sp. NPDC001634. The sequence goes on from NZ_JBEOZU010000129.1 coordinate 8,034, forward strand.
CCTGAAGCTCCTGTGGCTCAACTCCCCGTCGAACCCGACGGGCAAGGTGCTGGGCAAGGACGAGCTGACGAGGATCGTCGCCTGGGCCCGTGAGCACGGTGTGCTGCTGTTCTCCGACGAGTGCTACATCGAGCTGGGCTGGGAGGCCGACCCCGTCTCCGTCCTGCACCCGGACGTGTGCGGCGGCTCGTACGAGGGCATCGTCGCGGTCCACTCCCTGTCCAAGCGGTCGAACCTGGCGGGCTACCGGGCGGCGTTCCTCGCGGGCGACCCGGCGGTCCTGGGCCCGCTCCTGGAGATCCGCAAGCACGGCGGCATGATGACGTCGGCGCCGACGCAGGCGGCGGTGGTGGCCGCGCTGGGCGACGACACGCACGTCCGGGAGCAGCGCGAGCGCTACGCGGCCCGGCGCACGGTTCTGCGCGAGGCCCTCCTGAAGCACGGCTTCCGTATCGAGCACAGCGAGGCGAGCCTGTACCTGTGGGCGACCCGCGACGAGTCCTGCTGGGAGACGGTGTCCCACCTTGCCGACCTGGGCATCCTCGTCGCCCCGGGTGACTTCTACGGCCCGGCGGGCGAGAAGTTCGTACGCGTGGCACTGACGGCGACGGACGAGCGGGTCCGGGCGGCGGTGGAGCGCCTCGGCTAGGCCCTGTCGTCAAGAAGCGGAGGGGTCCAGGGCGCAACTCCCTGGACCCCTCCGCCGTACGGGAGGAAGCTCAGCCGCCCAGCGGCAGCCCCTGCACCGGCAGCTGCTGACCCGGCAGCCCCTGCACCGGCAGCCCCGTCCTGGTGGTGTCGCCGAGCAGACCGCCGGCCTGGCCCGCCGCGTCCCCGGCCGCCTTCTGCGCTACCGGCGCCGCCGTCCCGACGACCTTCCCGCCGGCCTTGGTCGCGGTCGGCACGGCCTTCTTGACCGCCTGGCTGCCGGTCTTGACCGCGGTGCTGCCGGCGTCACCCGCGAGCCCGGTGACCTTCTGGGCCGCACCGTCGACCTTCTGGGTGGCACCGTCGACCGTGGTGCCGACCTGCGCGCCGTCCAGAGCGGTCAGCCCACCGAGGTTCGGGGTGGCCGGGAGGTCGGCCGTCGCCGCACTGGCGGAGCCGGCCGCACCGACCACGGGCGCCGCTCCCGCTGCGATCAGCAGCGCGGCACGGGCGATCCGACGGGTCAGGGGGAGGGACATGATGCTCCTTAGACGGAAGAGAACGGTGAAGTGTCCGACCATGTCCGGGAGTTGATCGTTCCCGGCTCGGACGCACTGACTACCGCTCGAAGCCCGCGAAGGTTGCGGTGGCCCAATGTAAAGAGTTGGCAATGCGTCGCATTATCGGTTGGGGATGAAATCGGGCAAACGGCGCCGGTCCAGAAACCCTGCCGAATCCTTACAGCCCTTTGTTCTCAAGGGGTTCGCCCTGAGGGAGAGTGGCCCCGCAAAAAACGGCGCGCCCCGTCACCGAGGCGCGCCGCGCAGAACACCGAAGAGTGAGGGTCCGTACTGCTGCCCGAACTACTGGCCGGTGACGATGTGGACGGCGGCGGCCGAAGCCTTCGCGTCGGTCTCACCGCTCGTACGCCACTCGTTGGCGAAACCTCCACGGGACCACACGCGGCCCTCGAAGGAGACGCGCGCGATATGCAGTGCCGAGGAGTTGGCCACGGCCCAGTGCGCCAGCTCCCAGCCGCGCTGACGGGCGCTGCCCGAGGCGCCGGCTTTCCGGGGCACCGGGATGGTCACCGCATCGGCGACCGGCTGCGCCGTGTCCGTGGGGGACGGTGACGGCCGGGCGGTGCTCACCTGCGCGCCGGCCGTCTGCAGGACGTCGCGTCCGAAGTCCCGTACGAGCGCGGCCCGCACCGCGTCCGGACCGCCGGTCCCGGTCGGCTCCGGGCGCCCCTCGCAGGTCAGCGTCGCCGCCGCCCGGCCGGTCAGCGCGGCGGCGAGCAGCGTGGCGTCCGGCTCGTGCTTGGCGTACGCCTCCGGATAGCCACTGCGCTGCACGCGCTGAGCGGCGACCGTCAGCGGCAGCTCGGCGTAGTCCGGAACCTTGGCCAGGTGCTCGTAGAACACCCCCGCCGCGTACGTCGGGTCCATGATCTGCTTCCTGGTTCCCCAGCCCTGTGACGGGCGCTGCTGGAACAGGCCGAGCGAGTCCCGGTCGCCGTGCTCGATGTTGCGCAGGCCCGACTCCTGGAGCGCGGTCGCGAGCGCGATGGTCACCGCGCGCTCGGACATGCCGCGCGTGGTGCCGACGGCGGTGATCGTCGCCGCGTTGACCGCCTGCTCCGGTGTGAACTCGTACGACGCTCCGTCGTCCTTGCCCGAGACGACCCTGCATCTCGGGGCGCCCGAGCCCGTGAGGTACTGAACGACGAGATAGCCCGCGACGGCGAGCAGGACCACGAACGCCGCCCCGAAACGGAGGAGGCGGCCACGGCGCTTGGGGGTGGGGGACGACGGCTCTGGCACGGGTACAAGGTACTGGAGGCACCCAAAGGCGTTGCCCGAGGCTGTGGACAACTCGTGTGGCGATCCCGCGCGGTGCGGCGCGCTAGGGTCGACATCATGGCCGATACCCCGCTTGACCTCACGTTGGACGCTGCGCGGCTGACCGCGCAGCTCGTCGACTTCCCCTCCGAGAGCGGCAGCGAGAAGCCCCTCGCGGACGCGATCGAAACCGCGCTGCGGGCCCTGCCGCACCTGACGGTCGAGCGGTACGGCAACAACGTCGTGGCCCGGACGAATCTGGGACGGCCGGAACGCGTCATTCTGGCGGGCCACATCGACACGGTCCCGATCGCGGACAACGTGCCCTCCCGCCTGGACGAGGACGGCGTGCTGTGGGGCTGCGGCACCTGTGACATGAAGTCGGGCGTCGCGGTCCAGCTCCGTATCGCGGCGATGGTCCCCGAGCCGAACCGAGACCTCACCTTCGTCTTCTACGACAACGAAGAGGTCGCCGCACACCTCAACGGTCTCAAGCATGTGGCGGAAGCCCACCCCGAGTGGCTGGAGGGCGACTTCGCGGTGCTGCTGGAGCCCTCCGACGGCCAGGTCGAGGGCGGCTGCCAGGGCACGCTGCGGGTCCTGCTGAAGACCAAGGGCGAACGGGCCCACTCGGCGCGCAGCTGGATGGGCTCGAACGCGATCCACGCGGCGGCCCCGATCCTGGCCCGGCTGGCCGCCTACGAACCCCGGTACCCGGTGATCGACGGGCTGGAGTACCGCGAGGGCCTGAACGCGGTCGGTATCTCGGGCGGGGTGGCCGGGAACGTAATTCCGGACGAATGCGTCGTGGCGGTCAACTTCCGCTTCGCGCCGGACCGGAGCGAGGAGGAGGCCATCGCACACGTCCGCGAGGTGTTCGCGGACTGCGGGGTGGAGGAGTTCGTGGTGGACGACCTCAGTGGTGGCGCACTGCCCGGCCTCTCGCACCCGGCCGCCGCAGCGTTCATCGAGGCGGTCGGCGGCACCCCGCAGCCCAAGTACGGCTGGACGGACGTCTCCCGCTTCAGCGCGCTCGGCGTCCCGGCCGTCAACTACGGCCCCGGCAACCCTCACTTGGCGCACAAGCGGGACGAGCGCGTGGAGACGGCGAAGATCCTCGCGGGGGAGGAGCGGCTGCGGGCCTGGCTGACGTCCTGACCGGCCGCCGACGGTCTGGAGGGCGGTCCACTGCGGACATGCACACGTCCCCCGTCCGTAACCCGCGTGGATCTACGCTTGGGTGGAACGACCGCCGATCGGAGGGAGCCCAGATGCCTACTGGCAATCCCGAGGGTAAAAAGGTGCCGCCGGACGAGCAGCGGCTCGGCCCGGTGCTGCGCAGGCGGGGCCAGGTGATGAAGAGCACCACGGACCAGCGCCTGCTGGATGAGCGTGCCCCCACGGACTGGGTCCATACGGACCCGTGGCGAGTCCTCCGTATCCAGTCGGAATTCATCGAGGGCTTCGGAACGCTGGCCGAACTCCCGCCCGCGATCAGCGTGTTCGGCTCGGCGCGCACGCCCGTGGACTCACCGGAGTACGAGGCGGGCGTGCGGCTGGGACGCGGTCTGGTGCAGGCGGGCTGGGCGGTGATCACGGGCGGCGGCCCGGGCGCGATGGAGGCGGCGAACAAGGGCGCCTGCGAGGCGAAGGGGATCTCGGTCGGCCTCGGCATCGAGCTGCCCTTCGAGCAGGGCCTGAACCCCTACGTCGACATCGGTCTGAACTTCCGGTACTTCTTCGTCCGGAAGATGATGTTCGTGAAGTACGCGCAGGGTTTTGTGGTGCTGCCGGGCGGTCTGGGCACCCTGGACGAGTTCTTCGAGGCCCTGACCCTGGTCCAGACCCAGAAGGTCACCCGCTTCCCGATCGTCCTGTTCGGCACGTCGTACTGGGGAGGCCTGGTCGACTGGCTCAAGAACACCCTGGTGGCCCAGGGCAAGGCCTCGGAGAAGGACCTGCTCCTGTTCCATGTGACGGACGATGTGGACGAGGCGGTGGAACTGGTGTCGAAGGAGGCGGGACGCTAGGCGCTGAGCCTGAACCGCCGACATGGGGTACCCCGCGCTGTCCCCGGGGCTGCGCCCCGGACCCCCGCTGTCGGCCTGAACGGCCTCGTCCTCGAACGCCGGACGTGCTCAGATAATCCGGACGTGCTCAGATATCCGGACGGGCTCAGATATCCGGACGGGCTCAGATATCCGGACGGGCTCAGATATCCGGACGGGCTCAGATATCCGGACGGGCTCAGATATTCGGCGCGGCCGGGGACATTCAGCCCCTCCGGCGTTTGAGGAGCGGGGGTCCGGGGGCTCGTCCCCGGATGGGGCCTGGGGCGGAGCCGGCGGGGTGCGGGGGCGGAGCCCTGTCAGGGGTGCGGTGGCTCGTCCCCGGATGGGGCCTCGGTGGAGCCCCATCGGGGTGCCGGGCGGAGGCCCGTGAGCTCTTGGCGGGGTTGAAGGGGCGGAGCCCCTGGGGGATGGGACGGGTAGGGGTGGCGGGGGCGGGGCCCACGCCACGTACCCGGCGGGCTACGCCAGCCCGCGGCGCGCCACCGCCGGCGGCCGGTGCCCGGCGATCGACGCCACCATGTCCAGCACCTGCCGCGTCTCCGCCACCTCGTGCACCCGGTACACCTGCGCCCCCAGCCACGCCGACACCGCCGTCGTCGCCAGCGTCCCCAACACCCGTTCCTTCACGGGTCTGTCCAGCGTCTCGCCCACGAAGTCCTTGTTGGACAGCGACACCAGCACCGGCCACCCGGTGGCGACCATCTCGTCCAGCCGCCGAGTCGCCTCCAGACTGTGCCGCGTGTTCTTCCCGAAGTCATGGCCCGGGTCGATCAGGATCGACTCGCGCGGCACCCCCAGCACAACCGCCCGTTCGGCCAGCCCCAGCGTCACCTTCAGAATGTCGGCCATGACGTCGTCGTACGCCACCCGGTGCGGACGCGTCCGCGGCTGCGCTCCCCCCGCGTGCGTGCACACCAGCCCCACTCCGTACCGCGCAGCGACCTCCGCGAGCCGCGGATCCACCCCGCCCCAGGCGTCGTTGAGCAGGTCCGCGCCCGCCTCGCACACCGCCGTACCGACCTCGTGCCGCCAGGTGTCCACGCTGATCACCACATCGGGGAAGCGCCGCCGCACCTCGGCGACGAAACCGACCGTCCGCCGAGCCTCCTCCTCGGCCGTGACCTCTTCGCCCGGCCCGGCCTTGACCCCGCCGATGTCGATGATCGCGGCACCCTCAGCGACCGCCTGCTCCACGCGCGCGAGGGCGGGTTCGTCGCGGAACGTCGCCCCTTGGTCGTAGAAGGAGTCCGGGGTCCGGTTCACGATTGCCATGATCACCGGCTCGTGCGTGCCGAATTCCCGCCTGCCCAGCCTGAGCATCGCCTGTGACCTCTCCCAGTACGTCCCGTCGCTTCGCCGCCTGCGACCTTAATTGTCAGCGTCGCATGGCACGATCGGACCCAGACACAATCGACATCGGCATTCCGTGCCGGCGCGCAGCGCGCCGGCTCCGAGCGTGGGGACCTCAGTGATGTTCATGTTCTTGTTCCTGGTCGTCGCGCTCGCCGTCGTGGTCGCCGCGGTGACACTGGCCGTGGTGGGCGGCGGCGAGAGCGCGCCCCTGCCGGAGGCGGCACCCGAGCGGCTCGACGACCCGCTGCCGCCGGACCGCCCGGTCTCCCACACGGACGTCGAGGCCCTGCGCTTCCCGCTCGCCCTCCGGGGCTACCGCATGGCGGAGGTGGACGACGCGCTCGGCCGCCTCGGCGCCGAGATCGCCGAGCGGGACGCCCGCATCGCCGACCTTGAGGCCGCGCTCGCCGGCGCCCGCCCGGCCGGAGGCCCCACGGACGATCCGGCCCAGGGGAACCACCAGTGAGCGGCGCGGCCGTGGCGGGGCCGGACGGCGTGCTGCGCTGCCCCTGGGCCCTGTCCACCGAGGACTACGTGGCGTACCACGACAAGGAGTGGGGCCGCCCGGTCCACGGAGACGACGCGCTGTACGAGCGGCTGTCCCTGGAGGCCTTCCAGTCGGGCCTGTCGTGGATCACGATCCTGCGCCGCCGCGAGGGCTTCCGCGCCGCCTTCGCCGACTTCAGGATCGCCAAGGTGGCCGGCTTCACGGAGGCCGACCAGGAGCGCCTGCTCGCCGACCCGGGCATCATCCGCAACCGCGCCAAGATCGAGGCGACCCTCGCCAACGCGCGCGTGCTGGCCGACTGGGCACCGGGTGAGCTGGACGAGCTGATCTGGTCGTACGCCCCCGACCGGGCCTCCCGTACCGCCCCGAAGACGCTCGCCGACGTCCCCGCGGTCACCGACGAGTCGACGGCCCTGTCCAAAGCCCTCAAGAAGCGCGGCATCCGTTTCGTGGGCCCGACGACGGCGTACGCGCTGATGCAGGCGTGCGGGCTGGTGGATGACCATCTGGAGACGTGTGCGGCCAGGACCGATTCACCCGGAGACTGAGCGGAACCAGCCCCTCCGGAGACCGGGGAGGAGGCCGTTCGGAGCGAGTGAGGGGGGAGAAGTGAGCGGGGGAGAGCAGGGGGCGAAGCCCCCGGCCCTACCGGCTCACCCGGCCCGCCCCGCTCTCGCCGAGCCGACCGACCTCATCGCCCCAGATACTTCGGACGCTCCTTGTTCACGAACGCCTGCACCGCGATCCCGTGATCCTCGGAGGCCCCCGCCCGCGTCTGCAGTTCGTCCTCCTTCTCCAGCGTCTCCTCCAGGGAATGCGTGAGCCCGTAGGCCACCGCTTCCTTGATCGCCGCGTACGCCACCGTCGGCCCCTCGGCGAGCGCCGCGGCCAGCTTCAGCGCCTCGGCCCGCAGCTCGCCCGCGGGAACCACCCGATTCGCGATCCCCAGCTCGTACGCCTCCTGTGCGCTGATGCTCCGCGGGAAAAGCAGCAGGTCAGCAGCTCGACCGGGCCCGACCACCCGGGGCAGCGTCCATGAGACGCCGGAATCCGCGGTCAGTGCGACCCCTGCGAACGACGTGTTGAAGGCCGCGGTGTCCGCCACGATCCGATAGTCCGCGGCCAGCGCGAAACCGAAGCCGGCCCCGGCCGCGACCCCGTTCACCGCGGCCACCACCGGCTTGGGCGCATCCGTGAGCGCCCGGACGATCGGGTTGTAGTGCTCGCGCACCGTGGTCATGGTCTGCCCCGAGCCCGACTCCCGGTCGGCGGCCAGCAGCCCGATGTGCTCCTTGAGGTCCTGCCCCACACAGAACGCCCGCTCTCCGGCGGCGGTGAGCAGGATCGCCCGCACGGCGTCGTCGGTCGCCGCGGACCGGACCGCGTCCCGCAGGGCGACCTTGGTCGCGATGTTCAGCGCGTTCATCGCCTCGGGACGATTCAGCGTGATCGTCGCGAGTCCGTCGCTCACCTCGTAGAGCACGGTGTCGGCCATGGTGTTCCCCTCCGGTGTCGCGGCTCCGTCGTACCGGTCGGTACGCCCTGCGTCCGAAGGACAGCATGGCGGAGATCACCGTCCGCGGACCGTACCGGACGTGTGACCTGCGTCAAAGAATTTCCGTTTGCGTCGGGACGGCGGATGTCCGTGCGGCGGCGAAGTATCACAGCCACATCGCCGAATTGAGTGGTTTTGCTCGCGCGTGTTGCCCAAGCGATGCCGACTGATGTTGGTCATCGGGTCCTGAGATGCGGGATAATGGCTTGGAAGCAATGTGTTCGATGCCGGTGACGCGTGTCCTGCGAAGGATCGCGTGCCCTTCAAGGGGCCGTCGGCAGACGATGAGCTGGTTTCAGGAAGGGGAACGAGCATGGCGGCCATGAAGCCGCGGACGGGCGACGGCCCGCTCGAGGTGACCAAGGAGGGGCGGGGCATCGTCATGCGCGTTCCGCTCGAAGGCGGCGGTCGGCTCGTCGTCGAGCTGACCCCTGACGAGGCCGACGCGCTTGGCGACGCCCTCAAGAAGGTCGTCGGCTGACGCGCAAGCGACCCCGGCTTTCAGCTGCCCCGGCATCGTACGCGGTGCCGGGGCAGCTGTCTTCCGGGAGCAGGGTCCGCATGTCCCCTCACATACGCGTCACATACGCGCCGCCCGCCCGCTCAGCGCTTGACCGCACACAGCAGCCCGTCGCCCACCGGGAGCAGCGAGGGCATCAGGTCCGGGCTGTCGCGCACCGTGCGCAGCAGCTCCCGCAGCCGGAGGACCTCCGTCGGCTGTGGTCCCGAGTCCACCGTGCGGCCGTTGGCGAAGGCGCCCTCGAAGACGACGAGCCCTCCGGGGCGCAGCAGGCGCAACGATTCAGCGAGGTAGTCGAGGACCTCGAGCCGGTCGCCGTCACAGAAGACGAGGTCGTAGCCGGCGTCCGCGAGCCGCGGCAGCACCTCCAGGGCGCGGCCCGGGATGAAGCGGGCGCGGTTGCTCGCGAAGCCGGAGGCGCGGAAGGCCTGCCGGGCGAACTGCTGGTGCTCCGGCTCCGGGTCCACCGTGGTCAGCACGCCGTCGGGACGCATTCCGTGCAGCAGATGAATCCCAGAGACGCCGCATCCGGTCCCGATCTCCGCCACCGCCTTCGCGTCCACGGAGGCAGCGAGCAATCGCAGCGCGGCGCCCGTGCTGGGCGACACCGAGCGCAGCCCTGCTTCACGGGCCCGGACACGGGCCCAGCGCAGCGCGTCGTCCTCGGCGACATAGGCGTCGGCGAACGCCCAGCTCGTCTGCCGGTTGCCGGTAATGACCCTCTCCTGTCCCCGTGATTGCCTGGGCGTGACTGTATCCGTTGACCACGGGAACCCGCAGATGGGACCAGGCGTTTGTAAGGGTGGGAAGAGCGGCGGGAGAAGGGCGGGGGGAAACGGATGGACCTGGACGCCGAGCAAGTGCTGACGCAGCCGCATCAGCGCACATCAAATTCTCTTAAAACCGCTTATCCGGAGCTAACGGGCGAGGTGGCTATGGTAGGGGCTCCACTGGACACCACCAGAGCTGACAGGGGAGGTGCGGCTGCGCCCGTGGATCGGGGAAGAGTGCTGCGGCGCCTCCTCAGGTCGTCGGGTGAGCCGAAATCCGTGACCGACATCGCTGACACTCACCACGCTGCCGACACCGCGCAGACCGCGACCTTCGCCACCGACGCGGACTCGCAGGCGTGGACTCCGCCCACCTGGGAGGAGATCGTCAGCATGCACAGCGGCCGGGTCTACCGGCTGGCGTACCGCCTGACCGGAAACCAGCACGACGCCGAGGACCTGACCCAGGAAGTCTTCGTCCGGGTCTTCCGCTCCCTGTCGACGTACACGCCCGGCACCTTCGAGGGCTGGCTGCACCGCATCACGACGAACCTCTTCCTGGACATGGTCCGCCGCAAGCAGCGCATCCGCTTCGACGCGCTCGGCGAGGACGCGGCCGAGCGGCTGGCCAGCCGCGAGCCGACCCCGCAGCAACTCTTCAACGACGCCCACTTCGACGCGGACGTCCAGCAGGCCCTGGACACGCTCGCGCCCGAGTTCCGTGCGGCCGTCGTCCTGTGCGACATCGAAGGACTGTCGTACGAGGAGATCGCCGCGACCCTGGGCGTCAAGCTCGGCACCGTCCGGTCCCGTATCCACCGCGGCCGCTCGCAGCTGCGCAAGGCCCTGGCACACCGCTCGCCCGAGGCGCGCGCCGAGCGGCGCTCCTTCGTGGCCCGTGTGCCCGCTCTGGGGGGAGGGGGCGCGACCGCGTGAGTGGATCCCGTCGCCCCACACCGGCAGAGCAGCACCTGGGAGACCGCCTTTCCGCCCTGATCGACGGAGAGCTCGGTCATGAGACGCGCGAGCGCGTGCTGGCCCATCTGGCCACATGCCCGAAGTGCAAGGCCGAGGCCGACGCACAGCGCCGACTGAAGAACGTCTTCGCGGAGGCGGCCCCGCCGCCGCCCTCGGAGAGCTTCCTGGCCCGCCTTCAGGGCCTGTCCGCGGGAGGTGACGTCGACGGCGGTGGCACGCCGCTCGGCGGGGGAGGCTTCGGCAGAAGGCTCCAGGGAGCCGCCGGGCTGCCCCAGGGAACCGGCGTCTTCGGAGTGAGGGGCGAGCCCTTCCGATACGTTCCCTCGGGGCCGCACGCCACGGCGCTGTCCCCCTCCGAGGACCGGACTCTCTCCGGGGACCGCGGCTTCCGTATCCATCCGGTCGGCCGCCATGACGCCGAGCGGTCGGCTTCGCGCGGGCTGCGGTTCGCGTTCGTCGCCGCGGGCGCCGTGTCGCTGGCCGCGATCGCGCTCGGCGGTGTGTCCACGGGCGGCGCCGACGCCGGTGTGGAGGCGCGCGGCGGTTCTGGCGCCGGAAGCAATGTGACCCCGATGCGTTCGCCGGGCGCGGGCGGCGGTGCCACGTCGCCCGAGAACCAGCGTCGGCGTTCAGCCGGACCGTTGCTCGGGCAGCGCGCGTTCGACCGGGCACCCGTCGCGTCCACGGAGGCCTCCGCCCCGCTGCTGCCCGGAGTGCACGCTCCGGGCGTCCAGGACGCCGCCGAGATCCGTGCCCTGACCGCCCCCGTGGTGGCCGGAGCCGCCGCGATGTCCCCGCTGATACGGCCGCTCACCGAAGCCGCACCGCTCACGCTGAACTCCTGGCCGGCCGCCCCGGAGGTCACGGCTCCCGGGCTCCTGGCCACACCCGTGCCGACCTCGTCCGTCACGCCGTCCCCCACACCCACCTCAGGCACCGCCCACTGAACCCGGCGTCTGCGCGGCGGCGCGGGAACCTGGTTGAATCCAATGTGGCGCCCGCGGAAACGTTCGGGTGCGGAATCGACAGCCCAGCGGCGACTGCCGACACGGCCGCGCCGCGGGCCGGGTGTGGGGAGAGCATGAACGAGGGGAAGCCGGTCCCTGCGGGGGAAGCCGGGGCGGGTTCAGGGGAGCCCGGGAGCGAGGCATCCGGTTCCGTGGCCGACGGTGCGGTATCCAGCCATGATTCCGGCGGTGACTACGAGCTGAGCCTACCCGTGGGTCCGCGTCCGGGTGGCGAGGCCAACGCCGAGGGGGACTTCGAGCTGGAGCGCCCGGCGCCGGTGCCGCCCGGGAGCGGCGCCGAGGCCGAAGCACCGCCCGAGCCGTCCGATACGGCGCCTGCCGGATTCGGCGGTGCGGGTGCCGGTGCCGCCGGTGCCGAGCAGGAAGGTTTCACCGAGGGCGTGGCCCCTCATCCGCTCGGCCACGCACACGACGCCTCCGCCGACCGTCCCAAGCCCCTGCACGACCCGGACCCCTACAGCACCCCGCCCTACGGCGAACCGGGCCCCTGGGCCCCTGCCCCGCCGGTCCAGCACCCGGCGGCCACGCCCGCGCACGGCACGCCCGCGCACGGCATGGCGGCTCCCGCAGCCGAGCCGGCCCAGCAGGCCCCCGGCATGATGCCGACGCCGACCGCTGCCACGGCGCCGGAGCCCGGCATGACG
>NZ_JBEOZU010000130.1:0-19818 GCF_040298185.1 Streptomyces sp. NPDC001634
ACACCCTCCAGGACCTGCTGAACTGCTGGACCGGCGTCTGCACCACCTGCCACCGACCTCTGCCCAGCAGGACCACACCAAGATCAAGACAGACCTAACGGAGTCCTACTAGAAGGGGAGGCGACATGCTTGAGGCGATCCGGATCGTGCAGGCCGACGACGAGCTGTGGCAGCAGTACGACGCTCTCGCCACCCGCAGCTACGGCCATCCCGTGGGCGACATCACCCGCCTGCGCCCGCACGCGGACATCCGCGTCGCCGTCCGGGACGGGCGGGTCATCGCCGGCGGCCTCGGTCTCCTCGTCCCGCAGTTCTTCGGCGGGGCCCCCGTGCCCTCCGCCCTGCTCAGCGCCGGGTGCGTCGCCCCCGAGGAACGCGGCGCCCGACTCTCCGTCGACATGCTCGCCGAACGGCTCCGCCACCTGCGAGACCAAGGCGCGGTGATCTCCACACTGTGGACGACATCGGGCGGGTACGTTCGCCGCCTCGGCTGGGAGGCCCCCGTCCCCGTGTTCGCGTGGTCCATCGCCGCCGACGACCTCAAACGGGCCTTCACCCGCTCCGGGCTGCCCATCGAGCACGGCCGTACGACGGAAGCCGACGAGCTGCAACGCCACCTGGCCCGGCAGTGGAACGGGCCCGTGCAGCGCCCGGACTGGTGGCCCGCCTGGATCGACGGCAAGCAGCAGCTGACCACTTACCGGTTCGGCCCGGCCCAGTCCCCCACGGGGCTGCTTTCCTTCGCCATGAAGCGCAGCGAGCGGCACGGGATGCAGCTGACCGTGCACGACTTCTGGGCTACCGACGCCGACACCGTCGGCGAGATGATGGCGTTCCTCGCCAGCCACCACACCCGCGCCCCAGCCATCCACTTCCGGCGCTCCGCCCTCCCCCCGTACCCGGCGCTACTCCACAACCTTCACCGGTACCGGCCAACGACGGAAGCGTGGCACCCATGGATGCTCCGCATCCTTGACCTGGAGGAAGCGGTGCGGCTGCGGGGCTGGCCCGATGACCTCGACATCGCCGTGCCCGTGGACATTGAGGGCGAGGCCGGCGAGAGCTGGGACCACTACCTGCTGGAAGTGAAAGGCGGCGCCGGGCAGCTCACCAAGACGCACACCGCTGGTGAAGTCCGGCTCACTCGACGGCAACTGGCCGTCTGGTACGCCGGGGGCTACCGGACAGCGGCCGCAGCCCGCCTCGCAGGAGTTGCCGCCAAGTCCGACACGGCGCTCAGCATCCTCATCCGGACCACTGAGAACGAACCCTGGTTGCCCGATCACTTCTGAGGCCCTGCCTGACGACCGGAGATAGACGCGGGCGAACCGGGCTGGAGGCGATCGAAGTCGCCCTTCTCCTACGGTGACTTCACCCGCCTACCGGGCACACCGGCGACCGGTGTGGCACCGTGGCACAGGCGGGTCCGCCACTCCCCCCGTGGTGGCGGACCACGCCTTTCTACGTGGCCGTCGGCTCCACCTCCGTCGGGGAGGCCTCCTCGAGGACCTGCCGCAGATCGGTGTATATCCGCAGCCGAACACCGGGCTGGCCGACGTCCCTGGTGGTGTGCTCGGCGGTCGAGGTGCCCCACAGGCGGGCGATCGCGGCCTGGAAGGCAAGGACGGTGGCATCGTCACGGCCCGCCACGTCGATGACGAGCAGGCCGGGCTCGGACAGGTGCGCTTCCGGGCCCACGTCTGTCAGTACGTGCTCGTGGACGGCCGGGGTTCTGTTCAGGCTCCGGATTCACCTGGCCGGGTGAGTTGTCAGTGGCGACACTTACCGTTCCTTGTGTGACCAGTTCGCCGAACTCCCCTGACTGCGCATGGGTGTTGGAGGCCACCATCCGGGCAGCGCCGGCCGCCGATCCTCAATGGCAGGAACAACTCGACAGGCTCCGCCAAATCGCCTCGTACGACCTGGAGACCCAGACGTGGCATGCCCGTCTCGGTGCGCTCGACCTGGCGGGCATGCAGATGCTGCAGACCCTCTTCGACGCCGCGCGCGTCCACGGCACCGAGGTGCGCCTCACGCCCGTGGCGGTCCCGGCGTGTTGGGATGGCCCCGCCTTCACCAGGGGGCCGGACGTGGCCGCTGTGCTGGAGGCTCAGGCTGATCGTAGCCGGCCGCTCGGGCAGCTTCCCCTGGCCTGACGAGCCCGCGCCGGGTGAGTACTTCGAGCGCGTTGTCGGCGACGTGAAGGTAGTCGGCGCGGGAGCAGCGCTGGGGATGCCCACCATCCCTTGAGTCTGTCGCGCTTATGTCGCACGACGTCCACGCGCGTCGTCTGGGCGATCGCCTCGGTCCCACTGCCGGGCTGACGGGGGACGGGAGCTGATGGCGAGGGCGGCGGGGTAGAGCACTTGACGCCCGTAGCGGGCGCGGTCGGCGACGGCTTCGATCGCGAGGGGTTTGTCGTCGCCCGCGTCGAGGGTGAGCTGCCGGGTGGCCCGTTCGGCGGGGCGAAGGGCATCGGCGCGCAGCGCGATGCTGCGGACCCGGGCGCGCTGGAGACCGAGGGAGTCGTACACCGCGTAGGCGGCCCGGGCCAGGAGGAGGGTGTGCTGGGTGGCTTCGGGCAGGGTCCGGCTGCGGCGGGTGGCACTGAGGTCGGCGTAGCGGATCGTGCAGGTCACGCCCGTTGCGATCTGGCCGGAGGCGCGTAGGCGGGCGCCGAGGTCGTCGGCGAGGGCGAGAAGGACGCGCCGGTGGGCGGCCGGGTCGAGTTCGTCGCGGGCGAAGCGGTGCTCCGTGCTGAGGCTCGCCGGTGCCGGGGTGGGGTCGACGACCGTGGTGTCGCGGCCGTGGGCGTGCTCGTGGAGGGCGCGGCCGGCGCGGGCGCCGAGGAGGCGCTGCAGTGTGGGCTGCGGGACTTCGGCGACATCGGCGACGGTGTGCAGGCCGTACTCGGGCGTCGGCGCGGCCCATGCCGATGTTGATGGGTTCGACCTGGACGACGCTGTGCAGGGGGCCTTGCTGGAGCCATTGGTGGAAGTCGCGCTGCAGGTCGCCTTCGTTTGCGTCGCGATGCCCTTTCTCGGGTTTGACCGTCACCTGCCGGAGCACAGTGCGCGAGGCCTTCGAGCGCCCAGCGGGTGCGTAGGACGGCAGCCGCGTACTCGTCGCCAGTCGGCGTCGTGCCCACCGGTAGCGTGGGACTCGCAGCGGCCAGAACCTGCACGCTGTCCGGACTGCTCTGGGTCGAGCACTGCGTGCCCGGGTGCACAGCGAACATCTGCTCGGGGCCGAAGCTGCGGGCGTACTGTGGGCGGCCCTGTAGCGAGTCGGCGACCTCCTGATACATCTCCAGCACCACCGTTCCTTTGACCGTCAGGACCACGGACGGGGCAAGCACCAGCCACGGCTCCAAGGCGGTATGCGCTGCCAGACGCAGGTGGACCGCACGGCCGTTGGGCGTGGAAAGCGGCAGGTGGACATAGCCGTGCGCGAGGAACGCGTCCGCGGGCTCGTGCGTGCCGGTGCCGAGAGCGCTGAGGACCCGGGCGGCGAGGGGCCCCAGCCAGCCCGTGGCGCTTGAGACCGGAATCTCGGGAATCTCGCCCGGGTCGCGCCCCTGATCAAGTAGCCGGTCAACGAAGGCGGGAAGTAAGGCGTCCACGAGATGCTCTCTCAGCTGAGTCGGATCGCGGCGGGTCCGGTGCCAGACCGCGTAAGGAGGGGGAAGCCGTCTGGCACCGGGGTTTCTGGGGATACCCGGCACTCCGCCGGGGGTTTGCGCCGCTCGATGGGCAAGGCTCACGGGCGTCCGGCCCACCGAGCGGCCGTCTCTATGCGGCGCGCTCGGCCAACTCCCGCGTCAGCTCGTCGAGCCTGACGATCCTGAAGGAACTCAGGCGCCGGATCAGTTGAGAGGCGAGCAACGTGGGCACGTTCGGGTGCCCGAAGGGCAGAGCATGGTCCGGCTGCGCGACGACATGCACCTTGTTCTCCGCGTTCAGGCCGTAGAGGGTGCCGTGGACCCCGTACAGAGGTGCACTCCTCGCGAGGAGGACCATCGGGTTCCTCTCCAGGTGAGGGCAGAGCGCGGCGGCAGCACGGACGTGCTTCCGGCATACAGGGGGCTGGTTCGTCTTGATCGTGGCCTGCGTGGGGTCGTGATCCTTGGGGCCCGCAAGGAAGATGAAGCCCAAGGGGGTACGTGCCGGCTGCGTACAAACCTGGCAGCGCATGGCCTGCATCATCAGCATCTGCCGGTACGGGTGCATGAGCTTCCACTGCGGCGGGCCCGTCGGCATCTTTTGCTCGTCCACGGGGTTGAATCCGCAGCGCGCCCACAGCACGCCTCGAATCGGACGGTCCCTGCCCTTGGCGTCCTCATCCGCGTAGTAGAGCCTGGGGCCCGATGCGTGCCGAACGATGATGAGGTTGTCCGGCGCGGCGTCCTCCCCCTCCCGCTGAGTGATGAAGGGGATCAGGCGCGGTTCATTCACAGTGCGCACGAAACGTTCTTCCCTCGACGGTGTGAGCGGGCTTTGGGGGAGCGGGCGACAGCGCGTCACGAGGCGGCATCTCCCATCAGGTCGAGCAGCGCGAGAATCGCCAGAGCGAACCGTCGGACGTGGCCGTGTGCGGCCTCGTAGGGGGCGTGCTCAGCGCTCACGTCGATAAGGCGCATTAACTCGTCCAGGGGATACGGCCGCACGAGGTGCGGCACGATTTCCACGAACGTCGTAGTCGCCTTCCGGAATCGCCCCGTGATGACCGCGGCGTCGTGCGGAGCGGGGTGCGTGTGCTCGCCGAGCACGGCCTCCAGGTCGTCGTAAAGCTCGTCGGTGATGGCCTCGTGAGCGAGGGAGCAGCGCAGACCGGCAAGGAGCACCCCCATCGTCTCGTCATCGTTGGAGCACCGAAGGTTCGGTAACTCTGTGACTACGTCCGTCACGGCGACCATCACGATCCCCCTTTGGGGATCGTGAGGAGGCACCACGTGGTCGCGCCGTCGTCGCTGGTTCCCCAGTCCCCGTCGTACTCCCGCACCACGTGCTCCAGCAGCGCGAGGCCTCGCCCTGACTCGGCGTCGCCATCCGCAGCCTTGGGGGTGGCGGTGCCCGGCATGCCGTCGTCGACAGCGATGCGCAGGGTTTCGTCCTCGACCGTGATGCTCAGGGTGATCTGCGTGGTGCCGCTGTGCATGAGCGCGTTCGTGAGCAGCTCCGAGACAATCAGCATCACGTCGTCGTGCAGCGCCTCAAGGCGGAAGTATCTGAGCCGGGCGGCCGCGATCCGGCGCATGGTTCCTACGCGGAGCGCGTCCTCTTGGCGGGGCGGCGCGTCCCCACGGCGGGGGGCAACGCGGAAGCTCTCGTTCAGCACGTCGCCACCACGGTGGGGGGCCGTGCGAAGCGCGCGTACGGCTGTCGTCGTCATCACGTCCTCTGGGGGGAGCGTTGTGCCGACCGGACAGCGCGCGGAGGTAGGGGTTGTCTGCTGTGCGGTTCTGATCATCGTCGCCTCAGCGCTCGCGGTTGGGTCGGTGCCCGTCGCGGCCCCACGGGGGACGGGGACGCGACGGGGCCGTACACAACAGCTAACCCACGGTCACCAACGGTCAGCCATGACGAAGTTGCGCGAGCCAGTTATGTCCTGACTGACGACTTGACCAGCCCTTTACTGTCCGTAGCGGTCTGCACCACCTACCGTGATCCCATGGCGGAGACAAGAAACGAAGCCTTAGCCGCCTGGATGACGGATCATCAGATGTCGGCCGGTGAACTGGCCGACGCGGTAAACGAGGCGATTGGCGACCTCACCGGCCGACTCGGGACCACGTCGGAACGGACCGTGTTCCGGTGGCTGTCCGGCGAGAACCAGTGGCCCCAGGAACGCCAACGTCGCGCCTTAGAGACCGTCACCGGCCAGAGCACCACGGCCTTAGGGTTCGTGCCTCGGGGGAAACGCGCCACCGCTCCAGCACCCCCAGCACCAGCAACGGAGGATCCCTCAGTGCACCGCCGCCGCTTCTGCGGCGCGGCCACCGGCACCGCCGCCGCCGTCGCCGTACCCCTCATCGCCACCTCCTCGCGCCCATCCCGCGTCGGCACCTCCGACGTAATCCGGCTCCGCGACAGCATCGACACCCTCATTGCCCTGGACGCTGAACGCGGAGGACACACCGCCCTCGAACGCGCTGCTCTGGCGGGA
Organism: Streptomyces sp. NPDC001634; assembly: GCF_040298185.1. Classification (NCBI taxonomy): domain Bacteria; kingdom Bacillati; phylum Actinomycetota; class Actinomycetes; order Kitasatosporales; family Streptomycetaceae; genus Streptomyces; species Streptomyces sp. NPDC001634. The sequence continues at coordinate 6,166 of NZ_JBEOZU010000130.1, forward strand.
GCCGCCGAAGCCCTCGACCTGCAACAGCGGTCCACCACCCAGCGCGTACGAGCGCGCCTGTTCGCACTCGCCTCGGACTTCACCGCAACCGCCGCATGGTCCCTGATCGACGCCGGGCAGCTCGACGGCGCCGGCCGACACCTCGACCGCGCCTTGACCCTGGCAGGTATGGCCCAGGATCCCGAAATGACTATGCAGGTCTGGAACCTGCGCGCGATGCTCGCCCGTCAACGGAAGAACTTCGGTGAAGCCGTGGCCGCCGCGCAGGCCGCGCAGGCCACATGGGCCGCACGCCGCAGCCCTCTGCACGCCTCGCTCGCCCACGCCCGAACCGCCATCGGACTCGCCAACGCCGGAGACCGGCGCGCGGCTCTGCGTTCTCTCGGCCGCGCCGACGACGCCATGGCAAGGGCCGACACCACGGCGCCGCGACCTACCTGGATCGCCTTCTACGGCCCCGCAGAGCTGCACTCCCTCACAGCGATCGTCCGTGACACCGTCGGCGACCCGGCGGAGGCCGAAGCCGCCTCCTACAAGGCACTCACCGCGCTACCCGAGACCTACCGCCGCAACCGCGCGCACACCACCGCGCGCCTCGCGCTCGCGCAGCTCCATCAAGGCGACGTCGAGCAGGCATACAAGACCAGCGCAGACGCCTTCGAGATTATGGCCGGGGACCCCCTCCCCGGCCGTATGCGTCAACTCCTTGGTGACTTCCACCGCGACCTGATCACCCTTGCCCCTCCCCGCATCGCACACGAGTGGGCCGATCGCTACCGGACCGAATGGAGCACTGCATGACCACGGCGACCATTGAACTCCGCCGCTTCGGACACGACGACCTGCCGAAGATCCGGCAAACCCTCCTCGACGTCCACGCCGACGCCTATGCGGACGAGATGGACGACGAGTTCAACCAGCGGTTTCCCTGGTTCGTCGACCACTGGGGTGGACGCCCCGGCTTCTCCTGTGTGATCGGCTACGACGACGCCGAGCCGGTCGGCTTCGCATACGGAGCCCCGGCCACCCCGGGCCGCGAGTGGTGGCGCGAACACCTAAAGGACGCGCCGACAGACGACTCGACGTTCGCATTTTCCGAACTGATGATCCGCCATAAATGGCGCAAGACCGGAACCGCCGAACGGCTACATGAAGCGCTGCTCGCCGACCGGCCCGAGGCCCTTGCCGTGCTCCTCGTCGACCCCGACCACCCCAAGGTGCAAGCCCTCTACGAGACATGGGGGTACCAGAAGATCGGCAACCGTCAGCCCTTCCCGGACTCCCCGAACTTCGCAGTCATGCTCCGCGACCTGCGCGTGGCCGAGACAGGCCAGAACGGGGATACGGCGTGACCGCTCAAGCCCCGCGAAGACGCCTGACCGTGGCTCCTGACCGTCGGAGCCGACTCGTACCAGTCCCTGACACGCTGTTCTGCTACGGCACCCTCCAGTTCGATGCCGTGCTGGAGGCGCTATTGGGGCGAATACCCTCTCATACGCCTGCGTCCGCGCCCGGGTGGCGCGCTGCCGCGCTTGAGGGTCTGGTCTACCCCGGACTCGTCGCCTCCGCAGTCGGTAACGCAGCGGAGGGCGTGTTGCTGACCGACCTCAGCAACGAGGATTGGAAGATCCTCGACGTGTTCGAGGACACGCGTTACGACCTACGAGAAGTGACGCTGTCCACTGGGCAACGCTGCTGGGCCTACATCTGGGCGGGTGAAGAGGTCCGCCCGAAAAACTGGGACGCCGCCGAGTTCCAGGACATGCACCTACAGGAGTACGCAGCCCGGTGCGCGCGGATCGGTCCGAGGCTGATCGCGGGCCTACCCAAGGGCAAGTAGTTCAGGCGTTGTAGCCCTTCTGCTTCACGCTCGGCCCCTGCTTCGCTGCGACCTTGGCGAAGCAGTCACGGCACAGCGGGTTCGCGCCGCTGCCGTAGCGCTTGCACTTCGCGTAGCAGAGCGAGCACGAGCCCGCTTCGGCCTCGGTCCAGATCGGCGACGGGTAGCCGCGCAGCTCAATCTCTGGGGGCGTGGCCAGCGGATGTGTCCTGGGCGGATTCAATCGGTCGTTGCAACACCTCGTCCTCGGAGGTGTTGATGGGCAGGCCAGCAGCGTGGATGGCGGCGTTGACCGGGCGGTCGCCGATGAAGTCGCCTGGTGCGCCGGCGCTTCGGCGGGAAGTAGAACGTCAGTTCTGGCGGGAGATCGCGAACGGGGTGCTCGCCGACCCGCACAGCCCCTGGCAGCGCGGCACCAACGAGAACACGAACGGCCTGCTGCGCCAATATTTCCCGAAGGGAACCGACCTTTCTCGATGGCCGGCGGAGGATATCGAGGCGGTCGCAGCCACGCTCAACAGTCGCCCCCGCAAGAGCCTCGGTTGGAAGACACCCGCCGAAGCCCTCAACGACCATCTACTATCGATCAAATAAGCCGGTGTTGCATCCACTGGTTGAACCTGGCCTGTTCTGCTCAATCACAGCCGAAAACCGCCGCTTCGAACGAAGAATAGAACAGTCACCGCCTGAACCGAATGTCAGTGGTCACCCGTACGGTGCAGGTATGCCCATCCCTCCCCGGCCTGACGGCCAGGTGACGCCTGCCCTCAATGAGGTCAACGACCAGATCCGACGACTCATGGGGCAACCCGCCAGCCCGCACCGCACAGCGGAGTACCGGCAACTCCTCGACGTGTGGGGCGATCTCGCACGAGGCGACGTCGACCAAGTGGCGTAACGCATGCTCGCCGCTGCGGGAGAGCAGAGCCAGTGCCAGGCCGGGGCACTGGGCTGCGCTTCGTCGAAGGGGTGCCAGCCCCAGGCCGCGTCGAACCGCCAGACGCGCCCGTCCTGGTCGGCGACCTCATCGCCTGCTTCGAGGAAGGCGTAGGGGCGGAAGAGCAGTTCGATGCGGATCGGTTCACCGCCCGCCGGGTCGAGCGCGTAGCCCTGGTCCTCAAATTCGGGGTCGTGGTTTCGCCCTGTCGCAGGACTTCTAGGTAGGACGCAGGCCGCGGCAGCATCCCGGTCACCAGAGGCGGATCGAAGTGATGGACCGCCAGGACGTGCACCACGGTCGGGGGGATTCCCACCCGACAGGTGTCGCCCGACTTTAAGCCTTGTCTGGTAAATGATCTTTGAGTCGCTGTATGACGTACCGCTCGCGGGCTTGCCCCTATTCGGTGAGGGCCAGGTTGTGTAGGCGTGCGATGCCGAGCATGGCGTGGTGGACACCATCGCCTTTCAGGCGGCAGTCGCGAAGGATCTTCCAGCTCTTCATGCGGGCGAAGACGTGCTCGACGCGGGCTCGGACCTTGCGGTGGGAAGTGTTGTGTTCCTCTTTCCAGGCCGGGAGTTCGGCCTGGCCTGGTTCGCGGCGGTGTGGGATGACCAGGCCAGTGCCCCGGTAACCGCCGTCCGCGATCACGGTGGTACGGCCGACGGAGGCCCTCGCACCGGACAGCTCCCATGCCTTGCAGTCGTTGCGGTTCCCAGGCACCGGCCGTCCGACCACAACGACCATCCGTGTGTCTGCGTCGATGACGACTTGGTGGTTGGTGGAGTACCTGTAGTTCTTGGACTGCTCGGCGGCGCTGTGGTCGCGGGTGGGCACGAGCGTGCCGTCGACGATGAGCACGGTGCCGGCGCGGAAGCGTTGCCGCTGCTTGAGCGCCAGCAACGGCCCAACATGGCCGATGATGCGGTCGGCAGCTGACTTGGAGATGCCGAACAGCGGAGCAAGCTGGCGCAGTGTCAGGTTTGTCCGCCAGTACGCGGTGACCAGCAGCACCCGGTCTTCCAACGGCAGTGACCAGGGACGTCCCCGGCGAGTCAGCTCAGCACCTTCTCGGCGCAACATAGCGATCAGCCTGCGGAAGTCGCGCGGTTGCAACCCACTGAACGGGGCTATCCAATGCGGTTCCGACCGCGTGATCACACCAGCCACGTGAAGAGATCGTTCCACACCTGTGGACCTCGGAAAGCCGCGAATCAGCCACAGTGGCTCTGTCGTGGCTCCACGGAGCCCACCTGTTCCATGCGCCGGATCTCCCGCTCTGCCGCTTCCAAGTGCCCGAGGTCGAGGGCCATCGCAGCACGCCCGGCGACGTAGAAGATGTCCTGGCGGATCCGACAGTCCAACCCCGGTTGGCGGCACAAGGCCAGGAACCGCACCTCAAGACTGAGTTCGATGCGGCCCATCTCGTCCCGGACGCGGACCGGGAGTGCGGCGTGCCGGAGGTCCTTGGCGTAGTCACGCGTCTGCCGGTCGGCCTCGTCAGGCCGGGCTTCCACGGGACGATAGGGGTGATCGGCCCACTCCGTGTCAGCCCACCAGACGAGTTCGTCCAGGTACTCAGAGGCGACCACCAAATCCGGGGGCGAGGCGGAGAGGGCCGCGTCCGCGCCGGCAACCAGCTGGGCGAGACGGCGTCGCGCGTCGTCGTCCCCCGCCACGCACATCGCGATGAAGCCCGACAACACGTCGAGCCTGCGCGCCACCTCTGCCCGCTGCCAGATCTCGTACAGTCCCGTCATCCACCGTTCCCTCGCCGGCCGACCGCGTCTCCGCGCCCCGAACCCTATGACGCGCCCCCGTCAACGGGTCCAACGGTTTTCCCGGGCTCAGCGAACGAACCTCATGCCGACTCGGTGCGGCGCACGGTCTCCTCTCACGGCCGTGTGTCCGCGAGCGGGGCTTCTTGATCATTGCGGGACAGCCCTTAGTGCGGCCTCCGCCGGTTCTGTTCGGAAGATCTCCCAGGCGTGGGCCTCAGGCGTTGGAAGCGCCCTGGCCGTTTCACCTGATGTTTTTCGCCTGTGGGTCCACCTCCAGCCACGGCCACCGTACAGAGACGCAGTAGCGAGAGATATTAGTGACCGTGGTCTCGGTGAACGGACACTTCAGCTCCAGCACATCATCCGGCCGGAACCGGACGCCGCCGAACTGCTGGACGGGTCACCCCGATATTCGTGAGGTTGTCATTCGCCTCACCAACGACGCTGATCAGCACGTCAGATCGGCTGCCCAAGAATGGCTGAAGGTTGTTCCTCGGACGTCATAGCGCCTTTCGCAGTGCTGAACCCGTGTCGTTGAGGAGGTCGTTGATGAGTTGTTCGGTCTCCAGCTCGAGGTCGCAGTCCAGTGTTCGGTTGGTCTGTTGGATGCGGGTGATCGCGGTGTGCAGCCCTTGTCGGTTTGAGGCGGCTCGTTCGATTTTCATCCAGTCCCTGTACAGGAGCTCCGCCGTAGGGTCGACGTCGAGGCCGGTCGCGATGGCCTGGCGTGCGGCGTGGAGGTCATGGTGCGGGCCGGCCGGAGTGCGGTAGACCGCCACGGTGTGAGCGACGTCGATGATCCGGGTGATCATCTCTTGCTGGTGGGGCTCGGCCCAGGGCAGTGGCCGGGTGCCGAAGGGGCGGCCGCGCACGAGGGACAGTGCCTTCTCCAGGTCCGGCAGGCCGGCCGCGGCCTGCGGGAGGGCGCGCTCGGCGAGTTGGAGGAATCGGGTCCAGTCGCAGCGCACTGCGGGGGCCAGGAGGTAGGGGTCGTCGCCGGCGCGGCGGCGTGGCACGTAGGCGTTGCCGGCGGCGTCATTCCCGAGGGCGCGCCGGAGTCCCTGCAGCCGGGCGTTGAGGGTGGCCGGCGACCAGGGGTTGAGCGGGTCCATGTCGGCGCACAGCACGTCAGCGGTGCGGCCGGGGCGGAAGAACATGAGCGCGGCGAGTTGAGCGATACGCGGGCCGTGGCCGGTAGTGCCGACCCGGTCCACCTCCACCGGGCCCAGCACCCGGATCTCCGGCGCGTTCAGGTCGTGTGCACCCGCTTCCTTGGAGCCGGTCGTGGCGTATTCAGGCTCGTGGGCGGGGGAGCGCGGAGCCTCTCCGGGTTCGGCTTCTACCGGATCGTCCTTCGGCAGTTCCGCGGTCACTGGTTTCTGCTCTTCGGCGCCGTCGCCGCTGGTCTGCCTGGGGCTTGGGGTTCCGGGCAGGGGCCGCAGCGCGGACGGATCGGCGGAGGCCGCCAGCAAAGCCGGGAACACCTCACCTTCACCCGCGCCCGCTCCGGCCGGTACCGGTGCGGGCATATCGCTGCCCTCGACGGCTTCTGCGGCCGTTGGTTCCTCAGTCAGGTCCGGCTCGGGCGGTGCCTGGATGTCGAGTTCGTCCGGAACGTCCTGCCAGGGCCCGTCGGCCGGGTGGGACGGCTGCCCGGACACCTTCAGCGCGGTGGTGATCTGCTGGTAGGCGGCGTGCTCCAGGCGCTGCACCGTGATCTCGGTACCGAGGTAGTCGAATTGCTGCGGCGTGCTGACGGAGGCGTTGAGGATCTCCGCCTGGGGGAAGTGCGCTGCGGCGGACGAGGCGGGGGCGATGAGGGTGACGGGGACGCGTCCTGCCTTGTCGATGGCGTCGGCGAACTGCCAGGCGGTGTCGGGGTCCAGGGTGGCCGCGCATAAAACCAGGTACGGCTGGTGCGCGGTGTCGGGCATCTGGTGCGCTTCCAGCAGGCGTTCGGTCAGATCCCTGAGCGCGTGTGCGGCCTGGCGCATGTGGGCGATCCGTGCTGTGGGCAGCAGCTGCGGCAGGTCCTCGCCGAACCCGATCGTGACCACCTCGATGTCGCCCGACCAGGGGCTCATCCCGAGCTCGATGGCCAGCGACGTGCACACCTCTGTGATGTGTACGGGATTGCCGTCCAGCAGGACGGCGGTCAGCTGGGCGAGGTTGGCCAGCACGAGGTCGCCGGATTCCGTACTGCCCACCGTGACGAGGCCCGGGTACGGTGCCGGCACGTCCAGGGCCGCGGCTTCGTCCAGGAGTTCGGCGTCGGCAGGCAGCAGCCACCACCCAGCCTGCCCGGCCGTGAAGGGTGTTCGGGGCTTCTGGGAGAGGTCCTCCGGCAGGACTTCCAGTGAGCGGGCACCGATCCGCGCGGCCCGCAGCGGGGGCACGTCCTGGTGGCCGTCCTGACCGGCCTGGTGCGCCAGCGTGCGCAGCGCAACGTCCAGGCGGGAAGCGGCGGCCGGTTCGGAAGCTGCCGCGAGTTTCGACTCTGCGGGTGAGGTCTGGGGCGCGATGGCGATCGTCTCGCCGGGCTTGCGGCGGCGGCGCTGGAGCGTCCTGCGCAGGGCGAGCGCCCCGGTGATGGCGGCCGCGAGCAGCGCGCCAGCTCCGAGCACGATGCGCAGGTTCAGCGGGCTGCTCGTCGGCGATGATGCCGGTGCCTGTGAGGCGACGGCCGTGCGGGAGGATCCGCGGGTTGCAGATGGTGCAGGCGACGCAGGAGCGCTGGCGCTTGGGCCGGATGCCGCTGGCGGAGCACCGTGCTGCGGGCCCTGGGTGGGCTGCTGGTCGGGGCTGCTGGCATAGCTGGGATGGCTGGCCGGTGCGCTGGGTGCGGACGACTTTGGCGCGGGTGTGGCCGATGCGCTCGGCGAGGCAGCTGGCGCGTTGCCCGCGTCCCGGCCCTGGTGCGGGTCCTCGGTGGCCGGGGGCGTGTGCGGCCGACTGCCTGATCCGCCTGCCTGGCTGTCATCCGTGGGGCGCTCGTGCTGGCCAGACATGGCGCCGGGCACGGTGACCTGCTGCCCTGCGTAGATGACGTCGGGGTTGGTGATCTTGGGCAGTCCGTGAGGCTGGGGCTTGCCCTGGCTGGCCTTGAAGAGTGTGGGCCACTGGTTGCCGTCGCCGAGTTCCTCCTGAGCGATCTTCGAGAGGTAGTCGCCGGGGTGCACGGTGACCACGTGCTCGCGTTCTCCAGCGGCGGCTGCCGGTCTGTTGCTCAGCGGTGTGCGGATGCCTTCCTCTCGCGAGGTTTCTGGGTCAGTTTCGCTGGTGGCTTTCTGGAGCGACGTGTCTTTCGCGCGTTGTGGACTCGTGGGGGTGGGGCCCTGGCGGGCGGGGCGGTGCGCGTCATCGGGCAGCTTGATGACGGCGCCTTTGGGAAGGTATTGGTCGCCGGAGGCGAGGCCCGGGATGTCAGGGTTGAGGGCAGCGATGTCATGCCACCGCTGCCCGTTGCCCAGGTACTTCTCGGCCAGATCCCATGGCAGTTCAACGGGCGAGGCGACAGTGTGCGTCGGCCCGCTGGTGGTGTCGGCCATTGCGGGCGCGGTCGGCCGGGCACGCGGGGTGCTGTTGCTGGCGGTCTGCGAGGCGGTGGTGGCGGCGGCGGGCGACGAGGTCGCGGACGCGGCGGTTGGGGCGAGCAGCACGATCCCGCCGACGAGGAACGCGGCCAGGGACTGCATACCTCCCAGCCCGCGCAGGCGCGGGGCGGAGCGGCCCCGCACCACGGCGATGATCTCCAGGATCACCGTCCACGTGAAGGCGGCCCAGGCTGCCCAGCCGATGCAGGTGAGGACGGTGAAGAACAGGGTGCCGTCGTCCGGGCGCACCAGGACGTCGATGCCGCCGGACAGTTCGGTGGGCTGGGTTCCGACGAGGAGTAGCACATACGGGGTGCCGGCGAGGAGAGCGGTCAGGAGGATGAGGCCGCCCAGCGCGCGCAGCAAGGTGCGTAGGGTGCGCAGCGGTGCAGGGGTTTGGTGGGCCATGGTGTGGCTCAGCCTCCAGCCTGGGTCTGCAGATGTGCGGTCGCGGTCCCGGTCACCGTGATCGTTCCTTTGCCGAGCAGCTGCGCGAAGTAGGTGTGGTAGGTGTCGTGGACGGTGACGGTCATGGTCTTCCCGTCGCCGCTGATCTGGACTTCGCCTTGGACGCCGGCGGCGGAGAGGTAGTCCTGGGCGGCGGCGGCCGCTGCGTCCGGGTCGATGGTGATCGCTGTGCCCTCGATGGCCTGGGCGGGGTCGATTTGCTGCCCGGCGGTACGGGCGGCTTCCTGGGCGAGGAACTCGGCGTGGTTGGAGGCGTTGAGGGCGCCGCCTCCGTCGACGAGCAGGCCCATGACCATGAGCAGGCCGACGGTGGTCACCGCGAAGAAGAGCGACATGGAGCCGTCTTCGTGGCGTGCGCGGAGCGCGGCGAGACGGCTCTTCAGCACAGCGGTCACGGTCATTGGCGAGCCCTGTAGGTGTCGATCGGGCTGGTCCATGACGCGGTGAGGGTCTTCGCGCCGGGCAGGCCGGGCATCCCGATGTCGGACAGGTTGGCGGTGCACGAGATCGTCGCGGTGACGGTGGCCGCGGTCCCGGCGTCGGTGGTGTAGCCGGAGGTGTCGATGGCGACGTTGGAGGTCTGGCAGGTGACGCCGTCGCCGTCCAGGCTGCGGGTGACCGCGTTCTGGGCGGCCGACTGTGCGGCGGCGGCGTCGCGTTCGAGGGAGGCGGCCCGGGCGGCGGCATGGGCGGCGGCGTCGACGGCGCCCTCGGCGTCGGTGACCCGCCCGAAGGCGACCATCAGCAACAGGATGGCGATCAGGACGGGGGCCAGGACGGCGGTCTCCAGCGCGTAGGAGCCCCGCTCCTGGCGCAGCCGTCCGAGCAGGCGGGTGCGGGTCATGGATTGGTCCAGCGTTCGATGGGGCCGTCGGCGAACTGGGTGACGTGAAGGGTCAGGCCGGGCACCAGGGTGGCTACCTCGCCGGTGACGGTGATGCGGATCTGCTCGGCGGTGCTGCCGCTGGAGGACACTTGAGCGCCCTTGACTGAACCGCCGTAGCGGGCGAGGTACTGCTGAGCGTGGGCGATGCCGTCGGCTTGGCCGGCGCCGAGCTGCCGTCCGGCGTCCACGCCCTGGCGTGCAGCGGATTGGGCGACCTTGCGGGCGTGGTAGTACAGGCCGACCTGGATGGTGGTGAAGGCGAGCATCAGCACCACCAGGGCCAGGGTGGCCAGTTCAACGCTGCCGACGCCGCGGTCCTCGCGGAAGCGGGCCAGGGCGGCTGCGATCCGGGTCCGCGGCCGTCTCATCACGCACCTCCGCATCGTGTGCAGGCGTCGAGGGCGGTGAGTTTCTCGTGCGGGCCTGGGGACTCGAGGAATCTCGAAGCGCCCGTCGCCGCTGGTTTCGCCGTGCCGCCGGGCAACAGGCAGCACCGAGCCCGGCCGTGTGGCGCGGATGCGGGAGGGGGCCACGGTTTCACTCTCCAGTGGTCGGGACGTGAGGGCGGTGTGTCGGTGGGCTCAGCCGCCCTCGATGATGCCGATCTTCTCCAGGAGCTTGGCGCGGATCGCGGCGACGAGCAGGCCCGCCCCGACCAGCAGGGCGCCCGCGATGACGGCGAGTTCGGTGCTGGTGGCACCCCGGTCGCGCGCGGTGCGCAGTTCCTCGAAGCGGCAGCGGATCCATGCCGCCAGCATCTGGATGTCCATGACGGTGGTTCTCCTTGGTCGGTCGCCGCTTCAGCTGGCGAGGATGGTGTTGACGATGGGGATCATCACGAAGGCGAGCATGAGGATGACGCCGAGCGTGACGGGCAGCACCATCGCCGCGGATGCCTCGTTGGCCTGGGCTTTGGCGTCGGTCAGCAGGGCGACGCGCAGCTGGCGGGCCTGGGCCTGCAGGGTGGTGTAGACGGCGGCACCTTCGCCGGCGAGGGCGAGGGTGTCGGCGGGCCGGGTGAGTTCGGGGATGCCGAGTTCTTCGCCGAGTTGTTTGAGGGCGTCCCAGGGGGTGATGCCGGCGAGTTCGGCGTGGTCGAAGACGGTGCGCATGCGCTGGAAGATCCAGCCGTCGCCGACTTCGGCGGTCTGGGTCAGGGCCTGGGCGGCGCCGGAGTTGGCGACGCGGGCCAGGGCGACGCGTTCGAGGTAGCTGGCGGCGGCGTGCCGCACGATGAGGCGGGCGGCGGCCGCCGCCCGTGTGACGTCGCGGCCCGGACTGAACCAGAACAACACCCCGAGCAGCAGCGAGACGCCTGCGGGGATGGCGAACGGGAACGGCGTGCCGGCCAGCGCGAGGAGGGCTTGCAGCAGCTGGGGGGCGAGCAGCCCGTACAGCGCGAACAGGATCCGCTTGCCGAGGTGCTCGGCCGGTGAGATCCGCAGCAGGCTGAGGTCGCTGAGCGGCAGGCGGATGCGCAGGCCGAACTCGTCCAGCAGCCGGGCACCGACCCGTTCGGGCAGGCCGCGGGCGCCGGGCGGGGCCGCGGCCGGCATGGGGCTGGTGAAGTGGCGGGCGTCCAGGCGGTCCAGGGCGCTGGCCAGGTCCGGTTTGGTGGGCAGGGCGGCCCGCACGGCAAGCCCGATCATCAGTCCGGCGGCGGCTGCGGGCAGGACCGCGTTCATGGGGATCATCGCGTTTCGCCTTCCAGGGCGGCCAGGTGGGCGGGCAGCGGGTCCAGCAGCCGCGGGTCGGGCTGGGTGCGGGCGATACGGCGCAGCCAGGTCAGGGTCCATGCGAACAGGCCGCCGAGGACGGCCAGGACCACCTGGCCGAGGGAGCTGGCGTACCAGCCCGACCAGGCGCCGTTGAGCATGCAGCCGATGACCACGACGCAGATGACCAGGGAGACCTGGCGGGAGGACTTGCGGACGGAGGCCCGGTCGGCTTCGACGTCACGGGCGTCGGCGGCCTGCTGGTGGATGGTCATGGCCAGTGCTTCGAGGGCATCGGCGAGGCCGGGCCCCTTGTAGACGGCGTGCGACTGGAACAGCAGCATGACGTGGTCGCAGACGCCGTCGGCGAGTTCGTCGGCGAACAGCGCGAAGGCGAGGTGGGCGTCCATGCCGGTCCGCAGCCGATCGGCCAGGCGCTGCACATTGCCGGCGATGGGGGCGGGGGCGTTCTTCGCGGACGCGCGGATGGTCTGGGTCAGCGAGATGCCCGCGGTGTGCACGCCCGCCAGCTGATTGAGCCACTGCGCGAGCGCCTCGAGGCGCTCGATACGGGCCTGTGCGGCGCCGCCCGGGTGCAGGAGGAAGGGCAGGCCCAGCACGGCGGCACCGGCAAGCAGGCCGTGCACGGGCCAGCCGGTGTACGCCCACACGACCAGGGCGACGACGCCGGCCGCGGCAACCAGGTGGCGCCAGCGGCGCTGCCAGTTCTCGGGCAGGTCCGTCTTGGCGCGCCGCATCCGGGCAGCCAGGCGGGAGGGTGGTTTGACCAGGTCGGGGATGCGGCCGCGGAGTTCGCGGACGGTGGCGGCCGCGGCGAGGACGGCCAGCACGGCGCAGCAGGCCGAGACCAGCGCGAGCTGGGACGTGGTCACCGGTTCCTCCCGGGCACGGTCTGGGACGGGGGAAGGCGGCGGCCGGTCATCGGCGGCCCACCAGCTGCAGCGGCGGACCCCACCAGGCGTGCGGGTCCTTGGCGAGCCAGGAGCGGTCGACCAGGCCGGTGCGCTCCAGCTCGTCGATGAAGGACGGCAGGTTCTGGAAAACGGCCCGCGGCTCACCGGCGGTGGGGGCGAACAGTTCGGTGGTGGTGGGCCGGCCGCCCTCGCCGACGATGTCGTGGACCTCGTAGATGTGGGAGACGAACCGGTGCTTGCGGCCGCCGATGCCGGTCTCGTCGAGGTAGGTGAGGTAGACGACCACGTCAATCGCGGAGGCGATCAGGTGGTGGGCGGCTTCGGTGGCCATGCCGGCCTCGGTGCACAGCTGCACCAGGCGGGAGACGATGGCATGCGGGCGGCGCACGTGCATGGTGCACATCGACCCCGATCCGCCGGCGGACATGGCCTGCAGCATCGGCACGATCTCGGTGGAGCGGACCTCGCCGACGACGACGCGGGTGGCGTTGTAGCGCAGCGCGGTAGCGAACATGTCGGCGATGGTGACCTCGCCGGCGAGCCGGTCCCCAGCGGTGCGTTCACCGTTGGACTGGCGGGCTTCGAACGCGAAGGTGACCGGGCCGGGCTTGGGTCCGGGCTCGTCGAGGTAAAGCTCACGGTCGGATTCGAGCGTCACCAGCCGCTCAGCCTGGGGGATTTCCCGGCCCAGGGCGCGCAGCAGGCTGGTCTTGCCCGCACCCATGTCACCGACCACGAGGATATTCATCCGCGCCTGGACGCACGCGACGAGGAAACGCTCCAGCAGCGCATTGATCGACTGCCACTGGACAAGTTCGCCGATGCCGTGCTGGCGGATACGGTGCTTGCGGATGACGACCGAGGGGCGGCTGGTGAGCAGGCTCGCGGTGACGCGGGAGCCGTCGGGCATGCGGAAGCCGACCATCGGGGTCGCCTGGGTCAAGGCGCGTTCGCCCTGGCCGGACTGGCGGGCCATCCGGTTGACCCAGACGATCAGCTCATCGTGAGAGTCGGCGACCTTGTCGATCGTGCGGCGCGGCCGGTCGTAGTACTCCACGTGCGCGGTGAGCCCGTCGACCATGACGTCCTCAACGCCGTCCTCGTCGAGAAGCGACTGCAGGCGGCCGCCGCGGAACATCGCGTTATACACCGCGGTCCCGATGCGGGCTTCCTGCTCCTGGGCCAGGGGGGTGTTGCCCTGGGCGTACTTGGTGGCCCAGTCGGCGACGGCGGTGCTGGTGAGCGAGCGGGCCAGGGCGCGCCGGTCGGGCTCGGCCATGGTGCGCTCGGGGTCGCGTTTGCTCAGCTGTGCGGACACGTCGGCCTGCAGGGCTTCGATGACCTCCCAGCCGACTGGGAGAAGTTCGGCGGGCACGCTAGCCAGCTTGGGCACGGCCGCGGGGCTAGTAGGGCTTGGTCAGCTTCATTCGTGAGTGGCGTGTCTGTTGGGCTCGGGTGTCGTTGTGGTGGTGTGACACCTGGGGAGATGGCCGAGGTC
>NZ_JBEOZU010000131.1:0-19659 GCF_040298185.1 Streptomyces sp. NPDC001634
CCCTGCCCCCGCTGCCGTTGGTGGGGGGTGGGCCCCTCACCTGCCCCTTGGTGGCGCCCTCCCGGCTGCGGTCGGGGGGGGCGGCCCCGCCGCCCCCCCCCCCCCCGACTCGGAGGCGTAACCGTCAGCCGCCGCCGGCCGTCAGCTGCTGCCGGTCTTCTGCGTGAGGTCGTAGAAGGTGGCCGAACCGACCGTCACCTTCTTGAAGTTCTTCTGGACCCACGAGCTGATCTGCGAGGAGACATTGGAACCGCCGCGGCTGTTGCCACCGCCACCGAAGCCGCCACCGGAGATGAAGTAGTGGATCCTGCCCTCCGCCACGTACTTCTGGAACTGGGCCGGCGTCGGGGACGGGTCGCTGCCGTTGAAGCCGCCGATCGCCATCACGGGGTCACCGGTGGCGAGCTGGTAGCTCGCCGCGTTCTGGGAACCGATGGACGCCGCGACCCAGGTGTACTTCCCCGCGTCCGTCTCCAGCAGCTTCTTGGCCGCGGAGCTGACGTTGGCGCCGTTGAGCAGGCCGCCGATGCCGCCGCCACCGCCCATGCCGCCGGTGCCCATGCGACCGCCGGGGCCGCCCTGCTGGTTCTGGCCGGTGCCGTTGCCCTGCTGCTGGTTCTGGCCCTGGCCGGTTCCGTTCTGGCTCTGGCCGTTCTGGCCGTTCTGGCCGGGCATTCCGCCGCCGGGGAAGCCGCCCATGCCGCCGGTGCCGCCGCCCGGGAAGCCCTGCCCGCCGTTCTGGCCGTTCTGGCCCTGGGCATTGCCGTTGCCGTTCTGCTGGTTCTGGCCCGGCATACCGCCGCCGAAGCCACCGCGCATACCGCCACCGCCGGGGCCGCCGCGACCGCCCATCATGCTCGCGCCCGCCGGACCGGCCGTGACGATCGAGCCGGTGTGGCCCTGGTTCACCGTGGTCACGGTGTACGCGGTCGGGCCGGCGAGCGAGGCCACGATGCCCAGGCCCACCGCCGCGAGGGCCGCCTGCCGCCCGAGCCGGGCCGCGAAGATCAGGCCGAGGGCGCTGACCAGACCGCCGATGAGGACGAGCCACTTCAGCCAGGGCAGATAGTCCGGCGTGCGGTTGAGGAGCACATACCCCCAGGCCGCGGTCGTCGTGACGGTGCCCGCGAGCGTGAGCGACACCCACGTCTTCGACCGCTCCTCCCACAGGACAGTGACGCCCATGCCGACCAGGGCGGCGATGTAGGGGGCCAGGGCCACCGTGTAGTACTGGTGGAAGATGCCGGCCATGTAGCTGAAGACGACCACGGTCATCAGCAGCGATCCGCCCCAGGCGAGGAACGAGCTGCGGACCAGGTCCGTCCGCTTTCCCTTGCGGGTGAGCACCAGGCCCGCGACGAACAGGATCAGCGCGGCCGGGAGCAGCCACGAGATCTGGCTGCCGATCTCGGAGTTGAACATCCGGTTCCAGCCGGTCTCGCCCCACATGCCGGTGCCGCCACCGCCCCCGCCGCCACCGACGCTTCCCGTCTCGTCGCCGTTGATGCGGCCGAGGCCGTTGTAGCCGAAGGTGAGTTCCAGGAAGGAGTTGTTCTGCGAGCCGCCGATGTACGGGCGGGAGGACGCGGGCCACAGCTCGACGATCGCGACCCACCAGCCGCCCGCGACGACCAGCGCGAGGGTCGACAGGGCCAGCTGGCCGAGCCGCTTCTTCAGCGTCACCGGCGCACAGACGCCGTACACGATCGCCAGCGCGGGCAGGATCAGGAAGGCCTGCAGCGTTTTCGTCAGGAAGGCGAAGCCGACCGCGACGCCCGCCCACACCAGCCACTTGGTGCGGCCGTCCTCCAGGCCCCGGACGACGAAGTAGACCGTCAGTGCCATCAGCAGCGCGAGCAGCGCGTCCGGGTTGTTGAACCGGAACATCAGCGCCGCTACAGGGGTGAGCGCGAGCACGGCGCCCGAGATCAGTCCGGCCGCAGGGCTGAACCGGCGCCGGACGGCCGCGTACACCACGGCGACCGTGAGGACGCCCATGATGACCTCGGGGACGAGGATCGCCCATGAGTTGAGGCCGAAGATCCGCACCGACAGGGCCATCGGCCACAGCGAGGCCGGGGGCTTGTCGACCGTGATCGCGTTGCCCGCGTCCAGCGAGCCGAAGAAGAACGCCTTCCAGGACTTGCTGCCGGCCTGGACGGCCGCCGAGTAGAAGGAGTTGGCGTACCCGGAGGCGCTCAGGTTGTACAGGTACAGCAGCCCGGTCGCGAGCAGCAGACCGAGGAACGCGGGACGAACCCAGCGGGGGTCCTCGGGCCGGCCGCGCCAGAGTCTGTGCACAAACGGCTGCTTCGGCTCACCGGCCTCGGGGGCCGGAGCCGGCGGCACGGCCGCCGGCTCCTGCACGGCTGTCGACTGGGCCGACGGCGGCCCCCAGTGGGAGGGCCCCGCGCCCCCCTCGTAAGTCGTCCGGTCGTAGTGAGTGGTCATCGCGGGTTCCTCGGGTCGGTGTCCTGCGGGCGCACCGGCTGCAGTGGCATGGTCGCGTCCCTCCAGATGGTGCTGTCCGCGGCTTCACCGGCGCGGAACGGGTCCGTGTCGTACGGGGACTGGGGCGCCGTGCGGCGCTGGGGCAGCGGCTGGCGCTGCTGGTACGACTGGTCCTGCTGGTATGGCTGACGGGGCTGGTACTGCTGGTCGTACTGGGGCACCGCCGTGGAGCAGGTCGGCGAGAACCGGTGGTGGGCGCCGAGGGGATCGGGGTCCGTCCGGGAGCTGTCGCTCCGGTCCGGGAACACCCAGGCCCTGAAGAGCAGGAACCGCAGCACCGTCGCCGCCAGGTTGGCGGCGATCAGCACCGCCAGTTCCGTGGAGTGCGAGGGATTGCTCGTCGCCGCGTTCAGGGCGGCGAGGGAGCCGCTGGTGAGGGCGAGGCCGATACCGAAGACGACCAGGCCCTGCGCCTGGTGCCGGACGGCGCCGCCGCGGCCGCGCACCCCGAAGGTGAGCCGGCGGTTGGCCGCCGTGTTGGCTATCGCCGAGACCAGCAGCGCGAGCGCGTTGGCGATCTGGGAGCCCGAGAACTGCCGGAAGACGCTGTAGAGCAGCAGGTAGAAGAGGGTGGACAGACCGCCGACCACACAGAAACCGACGAGCTGGCGGGCCAGGCCCTTGGGGACGTTCGGCAGCTCGCGGTCGCGCGGATCGTCACCGAACGGCCGGGCGAGCCGGTCGAGCGGCAGCGAACCGGTGGCCAGCGCCTTGCCGATGCGCAGCACACCCTTGAGGTCGTCGGTGGCCGTCTTCACGATGTGCACCGTGGAGTTGGGGTCGTCGACCCAGTCGACCGGCACCTCGTGGATCCGCAGGCCCGCGCGCTCGGCGAGGACCAGCATCTCGGTGTCGAAGAACCAGCCGGTGTCCTCGACCAGCGGCAGCAGCACCTGCGCCACCTCACGACGGATCGCCTTGAATCCGCACTGCGCGTCCGAGAAGCGGGCCTGCAGCGAGCCGCGCAGGATGAGGTTGTACGCACGGCTGATGAACTCGCGCTTGGGGCCGCGTACGACACGGGAGGTACGCGCGAGCCGGGAACCGATCGCCAGGTCGGAGTGGCCGGAGATCAGCGGCGCCACCAGCGGCAGCAGCGCGTTGAGGTCGGTGGACAGGTCCACGTCCATGTAGGCGAGGACCGGGGCGTCCGAGGCGGACCATACGGTCCGCAGCGCCCGGCCGCGGCCCTTCTGCTCCAGCCGGAAGGACCTGACCTCCGGGATCTCCGCCTCCAGCCGCACCGACACCAGGGGGGTGGTGTCCGTGGACGCGTTGTCCGCGATCGTGATGCGGAACGCGTACGGGAACGTGCGCTTGAGGTGCTCGTGCAGTCTGAGCACACATGGCTGGAGGTCCTTCTCCTCGTTGTAGACGGGGATCACTACGTCCAGGACAGGCGTACCGGCGTCGCCGGCCGGGAGGTGCTCCCGCGCCGGCAGGGTGCCGGGAGAAGAGTCGGTTCGCATGGGAACGACTCTGGTCAGGTGCCCTGTTGCACCCATGTGGTGGCGCTGTGCTGTACCTGTGAGTGCCGTTGCCAGTTCGTTTCGGGGCCGGGCGTGGGCACATACGGGGTGAGCGCCGGCAGATGCACGGTGAACACCGTCCGTCCGGGAACGCTGTCGACGGTCACCGCGCCGCCGTGCGCCGTCGCGACGGCCTGCACGATGGCGAGCCCGAGTCCGGTCGAGCCGGTGGACCTGGAGCGCGCCGAGTCACCGCGCGCGAACCGCTCGAAGACATGCGGAAGCAGGTCCGGCGGAATGCCCTGACCGTTGTCCTGGACGTCCACGCACAGCCAGGGACCGCGCCTCTGCACGCGTGCCGTGACCGTCGTACCGGGCGGGGTGTGCGTCCGCGCGTTGGCGAGCAGATTGACGAGCACCTGCTGGAGCCGTGCGGCGTCGGCCGACACGAGCGCCGGATCGTCGGGCAGTTCCAGCCGCCAGAGGTGATCGGGTCCGGCCACGCGCGCGTCGCTGAGGGTGTCCACGACGAGCGGTACGAGGTCGGTCTGCTCGAACTGGAGCGGCCGCCCGGCGTCGAGGCGCGCGAGCAGCAGCAGGTCCTCGACGAGCAGGGTCATGCGCCCGGCCTCGGACTCGATGCGCTTCAGCGCGTGCCGGGTGTCGGGGCCCTGTTCCTCCCGTCCCCGCCTGGTCAGCTCGGCGTACCCGCGGATGGAGGCGAGCGGTGTCCGCAGCTCATGACTGGCGTCCGCGACGAACTGCCGTACGCGCATCTCGCTCTGCTGCCGTGAGTGCAGGGCGCCGTGGACATGGTCGAGCATGCGGTTGAGGGCGGCACCGACCTGTCCCACCTCGGTGTGCGGATCGGTCTCGGACTCGGCGACGCGCTCGTTGAGGGTCACTTCACCGGTGTGGAGCGGGAGTTCGGAGACCCGGGTGGCCGTCGCGGCGACCTTGCGCAGGGGCCGCAGGGCAAGACCGACGAGCACGGAACCGGCGATACCGGCGGCGCCGAGACCGGCGGCGGTGACGCTGACCTCGACGATGATGAGGGTGTCGATGTTGTCGGTGACGGACCGGGTGGGAAGGGCGACATAGAAGTTGCCCCGCATACCGTGGACGTACGCGACGCGGTACTCGCCGAGCCCCGGGAGCGTGACGGTGTGCAGCTTTTCGTCACGTGGGACGGTGGCGAGCGCGGCCGTCTGCGCCTGTGACAGTTCGACGGCGTTCATCTTCTCGAAGCCGCCGCTGGTGGAGGAGACCTCCTTGGTGATGACCGCCTTGCTGATCGCACCGTTGGAGTCGACCTGGGCAGCGACGGTGTCGGGCTGAGTCGGGCCCATGGTGGCGAAGTCGGTCAGCCGGTCCCTCGCCGAGCCGGTGCCGGAGGAGTTCGCCGACGCGTCACGGTTCGGATTGGAGGGAGCCAGATTGTCCTGGCCCACGCCGCCCGGGTTCCGCGGCGGACCCGAGGCCCGCTTCGCGGTATCGGCGACCTGCCCGTCCAGCTGCCTGTACAGGTGCTGCCCCAACGCGATGGTCGTCACCGTACCGATCACGGCACAGACCACGGCGATCAGAGTGACCGCGGAGACGACGAGCCGTGTCCGCAGCGTGCGCGGCTTTCGTCCTCGCTTCTGCACACGCGGCCGTCGTCGCCTGCTCATGACGCCGCGGGCTTGATCAGGTAACCGGCGCCCCGCCGAGTGTGGATCATCGGCTCACGACCGGCGTCGATCTTCCGCCGCAGATACGAGATGTAGAGCTCGACGACGTTGGCCTGGCCGCCGAAGTCGTACGACCACACGCGGTCGAGGATCTGCGCCTTGCTGAGCACGCGGCGCGGGTTGCGCATCAGGAAGCGGAGCAGTTCGAACTCGGTGGCAGTGAGGTGGATGCTCTCACCGGCCCGCGACACTTCGTGGCTGTCCTCGTCGAGCGTGAGGTCACCGACGACGAGCACGGAGTCGGAGCGACGGTCGGCGGCACCGGACCGCCGGATCAGCCCACGCAGCCGGGCCACGACTTCCTCGAGGCTGAACGGCTTGGTGACGTAGTCGTCCCCGCCGGCGGTCAGACCGGCGATACGGTCCTCGACGGCGTCCTTGGCGGTGAGGAACAGGACGGGCACGTCCGGCAGCTCGCGCCGAAGCCTCCCCAGAATGGTCAGACCGTCCATGTCCGGAAGCATCATGTCCAGGACGACGGCGTCGGGCCGGAACTCGCGCGCGGTCTGAATCGCGCCCTGCCCGTCACCCGCGCTGCGGATCTGCCAGCCCTCGTAGCGGAGGGCCATGGACAGAAGCTCGGTGATCGACAGCTCGTCGTCCACCACCAGCACTCGGACGGGGCTCCCGTCCGGCCTGAGCAGTTCGGTGCGCCCCTGGGGCGAGGTCGTGGTCATGGTCGACACCTTGTCGGGGTCCTCTGAGAGCACCCTTTCACCTATCTGTGATTTCCCTGAGAAACACACAGGCGCCTCTCAGGGAACTCCTGGGAAGATCGTGGAATCGCCTGCTTTCCGGGGTTGGTGACCTCGCTGCGGGGCGGAGATGAGACACAGATGAGCAGCCGTTCTCATGAACGGGCTGTGCACGGGCTGGGAGTGACGGGGCCTCACGGGCGGCCGGGCCCTGGTCCCGGCCCTGCCTTCCCTCAGCCGTGCGCCCGCTCGAAGGTGTGGCTGCGCTCGACCTTGGCGACGTGCAGCGTGTACGTCTCGTACCAGTGCGCGCGCCCGTGCTTCTGGGCCGCGCGATGCTCCAGATTGCTCCGCCACTCCTCGATGGCGGCCAGGTCCCGGAAGTACCCGACGGTGATCGACAGCCCGCCCGGCGTCCGGGCGTGGTCCATCCCGAGGTAGCCGGGGATCTCCTTGACCAGCTCCTCCAGCCGATCGGAGGTCTCTCCGTATCCGTTGTCGCCCTCGGTCCGTACGGAGGTGAAGACGACGGCGTAGTACGGGGGTTCATGGGCGGCGACAGGTGCAATGCGGTGATCGCTCATGTCATTACGATCGGCCGCGGCCGCACACCCTGTCCACATCCTTGCCGAACGGGATCCGAAAGGGATCCATCTCTTGACCGTCGCACCCCACGGCGGGGCCGGGACTCGAGTCCTCCGGGATCCTCGGTACCTCCGGGGTCCTCGGCTCTTCCGGATCCTCGGTACCTCCGGGGTCCTCGGCACTTCTGGGTCCTCGGTACCTCCGGGGTCCTCGGCACTTCTGGGTCCTCGGTACCTCCGGGGTCCTCGGCTCTTCTGGGTCCTCGGGTCCTCCGGGGTCCTCGGCTCTTCTGGGTCCTCGGGTCCTCCGGGGTCCTCGGCTCTTCTGGGTCCTCGGGTCCCTGCGGCTCAGAACAGCCCGTCCTGCACCGTCGGCTCCCCCAACTCCCTTACAAGTACCGTCACTTCGTCCCGCCCCGCGGCTGTCAGCTCCCACCCCGTCATCAACCGCGTATCCAGTACGAGAACCCCGCTCCCGGTGGCCAGATGAAGATCGGGCCCGACGGCGGCCAGCACGTCCCCGCTCACCACCCCGCCGGCGACCAGCTCGCTCACCACACCGTCCGCGCGCGGCAGACCGTCGAGCCCGAACACCCCGCTGTGGTCGACGGCCCCGAACGGCGCCCGCTCCAGCGACTCCGGCCAGCCGTCGAGCGCCACCGCCCGCGCATGCAGCTCCGCCAGCTCGGCGACCCGCTCCCCGGCCGACGGCAACGCCGAGCGCACCGCCCGCTTGTCGGCGTACGGAATCCGGTCCGGCACCCGCAGCGCGGCCCGCAGCAGCTCCTCCGCGCGCCGCGCCGCCATCAGCGGCCCGTGCCCCAGCCAGCTGAAGGAGACGGCACCCTGTTCCAGCAGCCGTGCCGAGCCGCGCTCGACCGCGGTGATCCCGACCTTGACCATGCCGGGCCCGAACCAGGCGAGGTAGACCCGATACGGCCGCGGGTCGTCGGCGACGGTATCGGCGGCGACGGAATGCGCCCGGTCGAGGCGCGCACACTCGTCGCACCGCGCGCCGGTACTCCGCCCCGACACCTCGGCCCGCACCGGACACCCATGTCCACGAGCCCCCACACAGGTCCGCACACCCCCCGCCACGACCGCGAAGGCCACCCGCTTCCCCCGCTCCAGAGCACTGCGCCGCCCGCCTTCCCACCCCAGCACGGGCCCGCCGTCGCCCCACCGCAGCCCCGTACATCTCCACACCTGAGTCATTGCTCTCGAGAGTAGGGGCGACCACCGACAACGCGGGATGAGCCACGAGCCCGGGGCGTCAGCCGACGGGCTCAGCGCTCCCCACCCGCGGCTCGGGAACGGCCCCGTCACGGGCCACCACCGCACCACCCCTGGGATGCCCCTCACGCGCGGAGAGGTCCCGCACCCGCCACCCCCACTGATCGGCGGATCGCCACTCCTTCGTCACCCGCCGCCCCGACCCCAAGGACCGCCGCCGTGATGACTCAGTCACCGGAGGAACTGCGGAGGCCCGGGGGGGGCGATGCCACCCTCCGGGCCTTCCGTTCAGCAGCCACACCGGTCCGATCAGTAGGCATCCCGGTCCGATCAGCAGGGGTCCCGGCCCGATCAGTAGGCGTGCCGGTCCTGCTTCCCCGTCCAGGCCGCGTAGGCCTCCGCACCCATCTCCGGGAGGATCTGTTCGATGTGGATCCGCCGCTGTTCCAACGGCCTCTGGAAGTCCTCGTACTGATAGACGTCGTCGAAGCCGATCTCCCGAGTGGCCTCCAGGTCGCAGCTGAAGTAGACGTCGTCGATGCGCGACCAGTAGATGGCGCTCATGCACATCGGGCACGGCGCACCACTGATGTAGATCGAACACCCCTGAAGCATCCGGGCCCGCTCGGGAACCGGATCGGGGGACCCATCGGGACGCGGCACGTACTCGAGGGTGCTCTCGTTCTGGTGCTCCTCCGAGATGGTGGGTGCCTCGGGGTTGAGACGCTGAATCGCCTTGTGGATGGTTTCCATTTCGGCATGCGCAGTCGGGTCGCCGGTAAGGAGTACTCGGTTCTGCCCACGGGCGACGATCTCACCGTCCTGGGTGAGGACGGCGCCGAACGGACCACCCCAGCCCTTCTGCACCGACTCCGTGGCCAGCCGTACCGCTTCCGCCATGAACTCCTTGTGACCCATGTCACCCTCCGTTCCCCGTTCCACGCCGATGCAGGTGTCGCCCCTTCCGACCCTTGCCCCGTTTGTCCGTTAAGTTCCTTTAGGATTAGGCTACTCCGTATGGACGCCAGCGCAAACCGCGATCGGGGCGGAGCCGGAGCCACCGTCGTGACCTCCCAAAAGGTCGTCGCCGGCTACGAGGAGGACTACAAACGCTGGCAGGAACAGGTGAATCGGGCCGTACGGGACTTCGACGGCTTCGAGGGAACGGAGCTGTATCCGCCCGAATCCGAAGAGGACAACCAGTGGGTCGTCGTCTTCCGCTTCGCGGGCCTCGACCAGTTGAGCGCATGGCTCCGGTCGGGAACGCGCCGGGAACTCCTCCACGAGGGCCGTGAACTGTTCGAGGAGGAGCCCTCGCAGGAGGTTCTCAGCGGCGGGGAACCGGCCCAGCAGGCCGTGACGGCGGTCGTCTCCCACGAGGTGAAGCCGGGCCGGGAGCGGGACTTCGTGGCCTGGCAGGACAAGACCCTGAAAACTCAGGAGAAATACCCGGGATTCATGGGGTCCGAGCTCTTCGCTCCGGTGGAGGGAATCCAGGACCGCTGGGTGGTCGTCTTCCGGTTCGACACGCGCGAACACCTCGACCAGTGGCTGAAGTCGGAGGCCCGCAGAAAACTCCTGGACGAGGGGCGCCACTACTTCGCCACCTACGACGTACGCGAGATCGCATCGGCCTTCAGCGGATGGTTCCGCTTCGGCAAGGGGGAGCAGGCGGGCGTTCCGCCCAACTGGAAGCAGGCCATGTCCGTGCTTCTCGCGCTCTATCCCACCGTCATGGTGCTCAACCTCACTGTGGGCCGTGCCCTCACAAATGCGGGCGTCCCCGGATACCTCGGCCTCTTCATCAGCAACGTGCTGAGCGTCGGGATTCTGACCTGGGTTCTGATGCCGATGGTCGTCAACCGCGCCTTCTCCTTCTGGCTGTCGCCGGACCGGCCACGTTCGCGCCGTGTCGACGTGGCGGGCGCAGCCGTGGTGGGCTTGTGCTACGCGGTGCTCATCACGATCTTCGGCCTGACGACTTGACATCATCAATCAAATCAACTGAATCATCAATCAACTGAAGTGAATCAGCGGCTTGATGATGTTGTCGGCCCTGGCCTCCATCATCCCAAATGCCCGTTCGACTTCCTCGAAGCCGAACTCATGGGTGGTCATGGGCGTGGGGTCCACCCTGCCGTACTCCATCAGCCGGAAGATGCGGCGCAGACGCTCCCTGCCCCCTCGGTTCAGTCCGCCGTAGACCTGTTTGTCGGACATCCCGTAGCCGAACGGCTCCAGCGGAATCTTCAGCGGTTCGGGCACCTCACCGTGGTAACCGACATTGGAGATGCGGCCCCCCGGCTTGGTGACGCGGAACGTCGCCTCCCAGGTCCCGGGCGTCCCCAGCGCCTCGATGGCCGCATCGACGCCCTGGCCCTCCGTCAGTTCGAGAATGCGCTCGACGGGATCGCACCTGGTGTGGTCGACGATCACATCGGCACCGAAGTGACGGGCCAGTTCCTGCCGTTCGGGCCGCGACTCGACCGCGATGACCAGACCGGCACCGCGCAGCCGGCATCCGATGGTGGCCGAAAGGCCCACTGCTCCCTGGGCGAAGACGGCGACCGTCTGTCCGAAGTCGAGTTCCGCGTGTTCGGCGGCCACGAATCCGGTCGACAGCATGTCCGTCGCATACAACGCCTGGTGGTCCGACAAGGTCTCGGGAATCGGAGCGAGATTCGCCTGTGCGTTGTTGACGAGGAAGTACTGAGCCATGCTTCCGTCCGTTCGGACGGTGAACCTCGCTCCGCCCAGCATTCTGCCTTCGCACTGCGAGGAAAGTCCGCGCTGACAGAATTCGCACTGAAAGCAGGGCGTGACCCCGCCCACCGCCACCCGCTCGCCTTCGGACAGTCCTTCGACGGCGGAGCCGAGCGCATGGACCACACCCACCGCCTCGTGTCCCAGGGTGACATCGGGGGCGACCGGGATCGCTCCCCTCACCGTATGGACGTCGGAGGTGCAGATCATGGCGGTGGTCGTACGCACCACGGCGTCATTCGGTCCGGGCTCCGGAACGGGTTTGTCGAGAACGGCGACCTCGCCGATTTTCCTCATGACGAAGGATTTCATGGTGTCAGTGGCAATCTCTGCTGGCCACGAGTCGTTTCGGCACGGGCTGCGAGGTAATCTGGACAGGCCCAACTGTCGTGCCTCATCACCGAAAAACGCCTCTACAGCGTCATCCACAGCGGCAGTCTCCGCAACTTCTCCGTCCTGAGGACGCGAGAAAAGCAGGCGGTGCCGAGGCAAGGAGCACAAGGTGATGAGCCGGCGCACGCAGATTCCCGGTCTCGGGGGAATGCTGGTACGGCGGGACGACCCCCAGTACGAGGACATCCGCAGGACCATGGTGTGGAGCGAGCTCACACCGGCACGGTTCCCGGACGTCATCGTCCGCCCGGCCTCGGCCCGTGATGTCGTGGAAGCCATCCGCCTGGCCCGGTCCGAGGGGTTCCAGGTCGCCGTGCGGTCGGGGGGACACAGCTGGTGCGGGTCACCCCTGCGCGACGGAGGCATGCTGGTCGACCTGTCCGGGCTTCAGGCGTACACCGTCGACCCCGTCTCCGCCACGGCGACGGTGCAGCCCGGCGTCACGGGCCGTGCGCTCACCCCGGAGCTCGGCCGGCACGGGCTTGCCTTTCCCACGGGCCACTGCGGGTCCGTCGCCGTGGGCGGATACCTGCTCAGCGGAGGGCTCGGCTGGAATTCCGGGGCCCGCGGGCCGGCATGCGCCGACGTCCTGGAGATCGAAGCCGTCACCGCGGACGGCGAGGCGGTCACCTGCAGCGAGCGAGAGCACCCCGACCTGTTCTGGGCGGCACGGGGAGCGGGTCCCGGCTTCTTCGCCGCAGTCACCGCCTTCCGCCTCCGGCTGTATCCGCATCCCGGCGCGATCACGAGCACCACATGGGCCTTCCCCCTCGCAGACGTCGCCGAGGTGACGCACTGGGCCACCGGGCTGGCATCCGGGCTCTCCCCGAACGTCGAGCTGAGCTTCTGCCTTGCCACGGCCGACCCCGGCCCGGCGCCGGGCCCCAAAGTGGTGACCGTCAACGGGACCGCCTTCGCCCCGTCGCGACAAGAAGCCGACGAGTTCCTCGAACCGCTCCGGACCTGCCCCCTCGCCGAGCGCGCCCTCTCCCGGCAACTGGACCAGCCGATGACCTTCGAGACCCTGTACGACGCCTCCGCCCCCCTGTGGCCTCCGGAGCACCGCTACGCGGCGGACACGCTGTGGTCGGACGCCGGCTTCCCCACACTGCTCGGGCGGCTCGCCGAGGCCGTCGACGCCGCCCCGTCGAGCAGATCGCTGGTCCTCGCACCGGTCTCACCGGCCGCCCGTCCGGACCGCGACATGGCCTTCTCGGTGCTCGGGGAGAGCTATGTCGTCCCCTACGCCGTCTGGGACGATCCCGCCGAGGACACCGCCAATATCCGCTGGTTGCGTCAGGCCATCCATACCGTCGAACTCCTGGGCACGGGTCACTACATCGCCGAGACCGACCTCACCGCCGCAACGACCCGCGCCCGTCGGTCCTTCACCCCCGACGACTGGCAGCGCCTGCAGGCCCTCAAAGCGCAGTACGACCCCGACGGCGTCTTCTGCTCCTACCTGTCACCGAGTGACGCCACAACGTAGCGTTCCCACCTGAAACGCCGGAGGCCCGGATCGGTCCGGGGCCTCTGTTCCGGGCCATGGCAACCGTTCTGGGTCATGGCAACGCCTCACCGCGCCCGGTGCCGCCGCTGAACAGACCCTCAGCGAGGAGATCCGCGACCTTCGACGCCTCGTCACTTACACTGTCGCCGTCACACAACGTGAGGGATCATGTGAGAAGCGTGAATGACGAAACACAAGGAAGGCCGCGGCGCCACCTCGTGCTCCGCGGATCACTGATCGCCGCGCTCGTCATGCAGTCCGCTGCGCTCATCTCCCAGCAAATGCAGATCGACGATCTGCAGGCTCAGCACATCGGCGACCTTCAGGCAGAACACATCGTGACCGGCCCCTCCGGCCCACCCGGCCCCCCCGGCCCGCCCGGCCCCCCCGGCGAGAAGGGCAGGGACGGAAAGGACGGCAAGGACGGACAGGACGGGCGAGACGGGATCGGGGTTGCCGGGAAGGACGGCAAGGACGGCAAGGACGGCACGGACGGCAAGGACGGCACGACGGTCGTCAAGCCATCGCCGAGCGGGTTCCGCCACCGTCAGGACCCCTGGGACAGAGCCATCTCCGGCGACTTCCCCGACATTCAGAGTTCACCTTGACGGCGGAGGTCTACGCGGAAGCGAGCGAGCAGGAGGTCCGGGCCGCGCTCGCAGTGCTGTCCGAGCAGGTGTTCTCCGTCCTTGAAGAGTCGAGGTGGTCTACCGCGGCAGGTACGCCGTGGTGACCGGAATGGATCCCAGGAGTCGGTATCCGCAAGTCTTCCCCCCGACTTGGACGGTGCCGTCGTAGAAGCCGCGCGTTGCGCCCGAGGGGTAGTCGACGGTGAGCTCCAACGTGCGGGTGGTGAGTCCGGAAAGGTTCCCGAGAACGGCATCGCCGCCGACCCATTGGGCAGAAGACGCCTTGGTGGCTGCCTGCCAGGTCATGATCAAGTGATGCCACGTCCCGCCGTTGGACTTCCACCAGACCATGGGCGCCGACAGGATTCGAACCTGCAACCTTCCGATCCGTACTCAGGCGCCTGCAGCAGCCGTTGCCTCGGCCTCCGGGCTCACGGTGTCAGAGGTGTCATTGAGACCGAGGCGGAGGTGTTCCACGTGGTAGATGGCCTGGTCCAGAAGTTCAGCGACATGGTTGTCGTAGAGCGAGTACACCACTGAGCGGCCCTGGCGGGTGCCGACAACCAGGCCGAGGTTACGCAGCAACCGCAGTTGGTGGGAGCAAGCTGACTGTTCCATGCCGACTTCGGCCGCCAGTTCGGTCGCCGGCAGAGAGCCTTCGCGCAGCCGGGCGAGGATGAGCAGCCGTGACGGAGTCGCCAGCGCCTGAAGGGTGGTGGCGACCTTGGCGGCATTCGCGGCGTCCAGCCGTGCACGGGGGACGCTTCCGGCTGGCTGTACGGCTCCATGACCCATGCGCCCATGCTACGGCACCTCACATGAATGCATGAACGCCTCTTCACTCATTCCTGTTACGGTGGCGGGGTCGGATCGTCACGCTCCCCCTGTGAAGGACCCCGCCTCCATGTCTTCCACTCTCACCCGCCCGGCTGTGTCCGGTGCTGTCCGCGAGGCAGTGGCGCCTCAGCGGCGTACGCGGATCTTTGCCTTGCCCGAGGCCCGGTGGGCGACGACTGCCCTGGTGTTGTTCCTGGTCGCGCTGCCGCTGTATCTGTCCGGGGCACCTGCGTGGTCGTGGGGGCCGTTGTTCGCGGCTGTCTACGTCACCGGTGGCTGGGAGCCAGGCTGGGCCGGGTTGCAGGCGCTGAAGGACAAGACCCTGGACGTGGATCTGCTCATGGTCGTTGCCGCACTCGGGGCGGCGGCGATCGGACAGGTGCTCGACGGGGCCCTGCTGATCGTCATCTTCGCTACCTCGGGTGCACTGGAGGCGATCGCCACCGCCCGCACGGCGGACTCGGTGCGCGGTCTGCTCGACCTGGCCCCCACCACCGCCACACGTCTGATGGACGACGGCGGCGAGGAGACCGTGCCCACCGAGGAACTGCACGTCGGTGACACGATCCTGGTGCGACCCGGTGAGCGGGTCGGTGCCGACGGGCGGGTGCTGGACGGTGCCGGCGAGGTCGACCAGGCCACCATCACCGGTGAGCCGCTGCCGGTTGCCAAGGAGGCCGGGGACGAGGTGTTCGCCGGCACCCTGAATGGCACCGGCGCCCTGCGGGTGAAGGTCGAGCGGGACCCGTCCGACTCGGTGATCGCCCGGATCGTGGCCATGGTCGAGGAAGCCTCCGAGACCAAGGCACCGACCCAGCTGTTCATCGAGAAGGTCGAACAGCGCTACTCCCTGGGCATGGTCGCGGCCACGGTGACACTGTTCGTGCTGCCGCTGCTGTTCGGCGCTGATCTGCAATCCACGCTGCTGCGCGCGATGACGTTCATGATTGTCGCCTCGCCGTGCGCGGTGGTGCTGGCCACCATGCCGCCGCTGCTGTCGGCGATCGCCAATGCCGGACGTCATGGAGTGCTGGTGAAGTCGGCCGTGGTCATGGAACGACTCGGCCAGGTGAACGCGGTGGCACTGGACAAGACCGGGACCCTGACCGAGGGCGCCCCGCGCGTCACCGACATCCGCCCGCTGACCGGTTCCGGCCTTGTCGAGCAGGAGCTGCTACGTCTGGGGGCTGCGGCCGAGCACCCCAGCGAGCATCCGCTGGCTCGCGCCATCGTGGAGGCCGCCCGCACCCGCGATCTGGACATTCCTGTGGTGGAGGACTTCACCTCCGCTCCAGGTACGGGCGTCACTGCGACGGTGGCCGGTCGTAAGGTCGCGGTCGGCAGCCCCGCCCGTCTCCTGAGCGGCAGCAGCAACCCGGCCATCGCGGTCGCCGCCGGTCTGGAGGAGCAGGGACGCACTGCGGTGCTCGTCACGGCTGACGGCACGCCGGTGGGTGTGCTGGGCATTGCCGATCGGCTGCGCGAGGAGGCTGCCGCCACCACGGCCGCGCTGGGCCGTCTTACCGGCGTCGCTCCGGTGCTGGTCACCGGTGACAATCCGCGCGCTGCGGCTCGGCTGGCTGACGAGGTCGGCATCACGGACGTGCGCGCTGGTCTGCTGCCGCAGGACAAGGTCGCCGCCGTCAAGCAGCTGGAGCGGGCCGGCCGGAAGGTGCTCATGATCGGCGACGGTGTCAACGATGCCCCCGCACTGGCCGCCGCCCACACCGGCATCGCCATGGGCCGCGCCGGATCGGACCTCGCTCTGGAGACCGCCGACGCCGTCGTCGTACGCGACGAGCTCGCCACCATCCCGACCGTGATCGCGCTCTCCCGCCGCGCCCGCCGCCTGGTGGTGCAGAACCTGGTGATCGCCGCCGCATTCATTACCGGCCTGGTCATCTGGGACCTGGTCGGCGACCTGCCGCTACCGCTGGGTGTCGCCGGACACGAGGGCTCCACCGTCATCGTCGGCCTCAACGGTCTGCGGCTGCTCGCTGACGGAGCATGGCGCCGTGCCCGCGCCGAGATGAACCGGTGAGCGCCGCTTGCTCAACGCCCTGGGTGGACCGATCTCGCCGTGGCCGCCGTGGTCATTGACCGCCAAGAGGTGCAGATGATGTGGCGGCACCGCCAGAGGCCCTGTGGATCACTCCACAGGGCCTCTGACATGCTGCGCACTCGGCAGGATTCGAACCTGCAACCTTCTGATCCGTAGCTCTACAGAGATCGGTCAACGGGGGTCATAGAGGCCGCTGTACGGTCCCTCGGAGTCGCTGTCGGTCATGGTCGGTTGCTGTGGTTGCTGTACTCCGCTGCTGTACCGCAACGCTGCGGCCCGTCCCGTAGGGCTGAAGGTCGGCCACAGCTGATGTGGCTCAGCCTGTGAGAGCCGGTCGACCCCATCACTCTGCGGACACCTGCCAAGACCGATCTGCCGAAGCTCGGGCCACTTCGGCGTCGTACTGACCGGCGTCGAAGTGAATGTCGGGGGCAGCGCTTCGTCCCCGGGCACCTGCCAGTCGGACCACTTCACGATGCCCCTGTGCCGTTGTACGAACACCGAGAGGTAGCCGCAACAACCGCCCGTACACTCGGGCTCCCCCAACACCACGCGTCCCCCTTCTCCGGTCGCCCACAGCGGGCTACGACCGTTGGCGGGCAGCGCCTCTTCCGCAAGCGGGCCACGGCCTCCCTCGCCGACCGACTGCCTCACCACATCCTCGCCGTCGATCCACAACCGCAACTGGGCGGCCCACCGGGACCCTGGCGCCAACACCCTGACCTCAAGCCGGTTGAACATCCGATCACCCTGGCGAGAGTCTGATACTGATCTCCTCATCGTCCACGAAGCCAACCTAGCTCCCCGGTAGGCGGTGTCTTCGACCAACCGAGACAGCCGAAGCCCAACACTCTTTCCAACTGTGGTGGTGGGGCGTTGGGGTGCGTACGGGGGCGTTCACCTGGGTTCACGGGCGGTCGGCAGCTGATGGAGAGCGGAGCACTGGACTCGTCTGAACGCCAGTGAACGCAGGTGAATGAGACGGAAAGTGAGACGGACGATCGGGGACCCTGTGGCGTCGTCATCGCAGGAACGGTAGTCGCCGGCGCCGTGTGCCTGCTGGTCGACCCGGCAGCCGTGCATAGCGGATCACGGATGCTGGACTGGCGGTACGGATCCAGACTGGGGTCCCGACGATGATGCGTTGTGCTCCGAGCATGTTTCCCAAAAGGTTCCAACGGCTCTCGGTGAGCACGACGTCGGTGTAGACCTGAGCAAACCACTCACTGTCATCTGCGTGGGCGAGCGTGTATCCACGCGTCCAGGGGCGACCATCGTGGTCTTGTTCTGTGCCGATGGAGCCTTGGTTCAGTGCGATGTTCAGCGCTTCCACGGATAGCTGCTCGGGATCGTCCCACTGAGACGTGTTCCTGGTGCCTCGACTCTCCAACAGCTCCGCGATGGCATACCAGGCGGATGAGAACCACCCTGCTGCGGGGGCATCTGCTGGGCGAAGTGCTCGCCCGGGGAAGTTGTCCATGCTGCCGAAGAGCACAAGGTCGACCTGCTGGCCTACACCACTGGTCGTCCTGATGTGGAACATCGCCCCCTTGTCCCGCTCCGGTCCACCGATGAACCTGGCGATGTGGACCCGACCGACACCCTTGGCGAAGCGAGCAGGAGGTGGGGAGTTGAGGAAGGAGGCCGCTTGGGCACCGATGACCTTCTCGATCTTGCGTGCCTTTTCGCGACGGGTCAGGTCGCCTCGGTCTCTGTTGCCGACTTCGGCCCCGATGCCTTGAAGGGCCGCCTTGAGGGTCCAGTTCAGTTGACCGGCCAACTTGATGCCGTTGTCAGATGCGATCTCGGCAATGCGGCGTTCTGACCAGTACAAATAGCTGCCCGCGTGGCCTCTCCGGACCATCTGTTCTCCCTCTCCCGCGGCCCCAGTCCGCAGCGTATGCCTACAACAACGTCGGCGCGGTGACGTTGAGCTCTTCACCGTTGGAACCAGTGAAGCGGCATGACAGGAGCAAGCCGAGGGTGTGGAGAAGCCCTGAGCTTGGGAAGCTAAGGGGATCTAGACGAGTAAGTCCGAAGGCTTGGTCAGTGGTCGTAGGCGGTCAGTGAGCTCTTTCAGCGGCGCCGCTCCAGGGTGAGGACGGCCTTGGCGATTGACGTCATGCGGTTGGGGCTGCATCGGGCTCTGCGGAAGATTCGCCAGGATTTGAGGCGGGCGATTCCGCGTTCGACGGGTGCGCGGGCTGCGGACAAGGCCCGGTTGGCCGTCTGCTCGGTCGGGGTGAGTTCGCCTTGGGGCGGCCGGCGTTTGGGAGTGGTGACCCACTGGCCCGCGCCGATGTAGGCCATGTCGGCGAGGATGGGGACGCCCTGGCGCTCGCAGATCCTGATGATCTTGTGGGTGCGGGCGGCGGTCAGATCGTGCGTTCGGCCGGGCAGGGCGGGTGAGAGCCACAGGGTACGACCGGCCGGATCCGTGATGACCTGCACGTTCACGCCGTGCCGTTTGTGCTTCGTCGAGTAGTCCGCGCGCCCGTCGCCGACCCGGTCGCACTCGGCGAGTGTGCCGTCCACGAGAACATAGTCGGGGTCTGTCTCGCGCAGGACCTTCAGCAGGCCCGGCGCCTTGTCAGCCAGGTGCTCGACGACGGTGGTGACGTACGCGTGGGCGGTGCCGACGGAGATACGGAAACCCGCGACGAGTTGAGCCAGGGAGTCGTGTCGGCGCAGGTACGCGAGAGCGATCACCGCACGCTCGGACGGCCGGAGTTTGCAGCGTCGGTCACCCTCACGGGTGACGATCAGCATCGTCACCCACTCCACCAGTGCGTGCGGCAGGTCGAGTGCGGCAGGATACGGGACCAACAGGGCTCCTGAGCTGGAGAGTTGAGACCTAGACACCTCTCTCAACGGCACGGGAGCCCTGTCCGTTGCCTACGGTCCCGCGGTCACCCGTCCGTGGGCCACCCTGAAAACCCTCAGTGATCGGGTGATGGCTCGGCCCGTGTTGCGGTTGTGCCAGATTGCGGCCGTCATGGCCAGGATGCGTTGTCCGACGCGGGTGAGGACCCCGGCCGGGGTCCTCGCTCCGTGGCGTTCGAGGTCGAGTTGGCCCTTGAGGGTGTCATTGACCGACTCGATGAGCGGGCGGATGGGCTTGAGCAGGTGTTCGCCGGGCCGGGGAGTGAGGTTGCGGTAGGTCGGCCGCAGCAGGGTCAGGCCATGCTCGGCCATGAAGGCGTCGAGGTGCTTGGACACGTAGCCCTTGTCGCCGACGAT
>NZ_JBEOZU010000132.1:0-19267 GCF_040298185.1 Streptomyces sp. NPDC001634
GCCCGTGGCCGCGCGCAGAAGACGCACCCGCGCGGGCACGGATGCCCAGTAGCGGCGGCGCAGAGCGGCCCGCGCGGCCACGGTCCGTGGCCGCAGGCGCAGCCCCGGACCCGGTCCAGCCGTCCGCGAATACCCTCGTCTCCGCGGTCCGGGGCTGCCCCCGGGGTGGGCGACCACCTCTCTCCGTGGCGGTGCTCCTTGCTCGGTCCGAGGACCCTGCGCTGATCCGGCCGTGAGAGTCACGGTCCCTCCAACGTCACTGCCACGGACGGTCGCCCGTCCCCCGTTGGTGATCAGTCTGCGACGCGATTCAGCCACCGGCGGCTGACATTGACGGGCTCCTGATGGTCTCCCAGCCTTGTTTGACGGCACTTTGACAGCGTCGGCGTCCGAGTCGTATGAGTGCCGCCAATTCCCTCCGAAACAGGGCAGCCTCGGCGGGCAACGAGGCTAGATTCGCTGTCGGCCGCCGAAGGGGAGCCGCGGACGTCAGCGGCTCCCACGGCTGATGAGTACCGCTCCGAAGCGACGCGACGGCGGTCCGGTGCACGCCCGAAGGGCAGACACCCGCGCACGGCGTCTGTCGCCGTCCCATCGTCGGGCTCCGTGTGCCACCGTGCGGCGCCGGGGCCCCGGCGCCGCACGGACCTCTGGCCGCTGTCCCAGGCGCCAGTCCGTCCCTGTCCTCCATCGAGACACGAAGGTGTCCATGCTCTCCGCTGCCCCCGACCAGGCACCACCGGCACACCCCCGACCCGGTATCCGGAACGGACCGGATCGAAGGCCGAGGCGACGCGCGCCGAGCGGGCTGTTCGAGCCGGCCCAGCTCGTCCGTTCCTTCCCCGAGGCGCTTCGCAAGCTGCACCCACGCGTCCTGGTGAAGAACCCGGTGCTGTTCGTCGTCTCCGTCGGAGCGGTCCTCACCACCCTGTCGGCGTTATTGCACCCCGCCGTCTTCACCTGGGTCATCAGCCTCTGGCTGTGGCTGACGGTCGTCTTCGCCAACCTCGCCGAGGCCGTCGCCGAGGGCCGCGGCAAGGCGCAGGCCGAGTCGCTGCGCAGGGCCCGTACGGACACGGTCGCGCTGCGGCTCGAACACTGGAGCTACGGTACGAACCTCGCCACGGCCCGCACGGAGGCCGTCGCCGCCACCGACCTGAAACCGCTGGACGTCGTGCTGGTCGAGGCCGGCGAGATGATCCCGGCGGACGGAGACGTCATCGACGGCGTCGCCGCCGTGGACGAATCCGCCGTCACCGGTGAATCGGCCCCCGTGATCCGGGAATCGGGCGGCGACCGCAGCGGTGTCACGGGCAGTACGACGGTGCTGTCCGACCGGATCGTCGTCCGGGTCAGCGCCCGCCCCGGGCACAGCTTCCTGGACCGGATGATCGCGCTGGTGGAGGGCGCCTCCCGGCAGAAGACCCCGAACGAGATAGCGCTCAACATCCTGCTGGCCTCGCTGACCATCATCTTCCTGCTGGTCGTGGTCACACTCCAGCCGATGGGTGACTACGCGGGCGCCGCCCAGTCGACGACCGTGCTGGTCGCGCTCCTCGTCACCCTCATTCCGACCACGATCGGCGCCCTGCTCTCCGCGATCGGCATCGCCGGCATGGACCGGCTGGTGCAGCGCAACGTCCTCGCCATGTCCGGCCGTGCGGTCGAGGCCGCGGGCGATGTCAACACTCTGCTGCTCGACAAGACCGGCACCATCACCCTCGGCAACCGCGAGGCCGCCGCCTTCATCCCGCTTCCCGGCATCGACGAACGTCAACTGGCCGACGCGGCCCAGCTCTCCTCGCTGGCCGACGAGACCCCGGAGGGCCGCTCCGTCGTCGTCCTCGCCAAGAACGGGTACGGCCTGAGGGCACCCGCCGAGGGCGAATTGGCGAACGCCCGCTGGGTGGCCTTCAGCGCGCAGACCCGGATGAGCGGCGTGGACCTGCGCTGGGACAACGGGGCGATGTGCGCCATCCGCAAGGGCGCGGCCCAGCAGGTGATCGAGTGGGTACAGATGTACGGCGGCCAGGTGCCGCCTGAGGCGCGACTCTACGCCGATGCCGTGGCCGCCTCCGGGGGGACGCCGCTGCTGGTCGCGGTGCACGACTGGGACGGGCCGCGTGTCCTCGGCCTGATCCACCTCAAGGACGTCGTCAAGGACGGCATCCGCGAACGCTTCGCCGAACTGCGCCGCATGGGCATCAAGACGGTCATGATCACGGGTGACAACCCGCTGACCGCGAAGGCGATCGCCGAGGAGGCGGGCGTCGACGACTACCTGGCCGAGGCCACCCCCGAGGACAAGCTCGCCCTGATCAGACGCGAACAGGAGGGCGGCAAGCTGGTCGCCATGACCGGTGACGGCACCAACGACGCCCCCGCGCTCGCGCAGGCGGACGTCGGCGTGGCCATGAACACCGGCACGTCGGCCGCCAAGGAGGCCGGCAACATGGTCGACCTCGACTCCAACCCGACCAAGCTCATCGAGATCGTCGAGATCGGCAAGCAACTCCTCATCACGCGCGGTGCGTTGACGACGTTCTCCATCACCAACGACGTGGCCAAGTACTTCGCCATCATCCCGGCGATGTTCGCGGGCTCGTACCCGGGCCTGGAGTCGCTGAACGTGATGGGCCTGCACAGCCCAACCTCCGCGATCACCTCCGCGATCATCTTCAACGCGCTGATCATCGTCGCCCTGATCCCGCTCGCCCTGCGCGGGGTGCGCTACACCCCGTCCTCCGCGCACGACCTGCTGCGCCGCAACCTGCTCGTCTACGGCCTCGGCGGTCTCGTCCTGCCCTTCGTGGGCATCAAGCTGATCGACCTGCTGATCTCGGGGGTGCCCGGCCTTGGGTGAACCGCGTCCAGCCACCTGGCTCGCCCGTCAAGGTCCCGTATGCCCACGTCAGGGCCCCGTCAGAGAACGGTGTTTCGGCTTGCCCGGAATGTGCGGCACGGCTTCCATGGACCTCGTGAACAGCGCCTGGCTTCTCTTCGACCGGCCGCCGAGTCCCACTCGGCCGTCGCGTCGCGAGCCGCGCTGACCGGAAGCGCCCGCGCCACGCCGGCATCGCGTCCCGCCGACGCCACGCCGCGCTGACGCCGCGTCCCGCCGACGCCGCTTTCCGTGACCCGAGGGGCGCCGTGATCGGCTCCGGCGTCCCTCGTTCATCCTTTCTCACCGCACGTCCACCGCCCCTCGCGGGGCCGCGTCGGCGTGCCCGCAACCCCGGATGGGATCATGTCCAACTCCACACTTTCGTCCCGTACCGTCCTGGTGACCGGCGCCACCTCCGGCATCGGCTACGAGACCGCAAGGCAGCTCGCCGAGCGCGGCGCCACCGTGCTGCTGCACGGCCGTACCGCCGACGAGACCCGGGCCGCCGCCGACCGCCTGGTCGCCACGGCCGGCGTCGACAGCGGTCAACTGTGCACCTATGCGGCCGACTTCGCGCGCCTGGACGAGGTCGAGACCTTCGCGCACAAGGTGGTCGCCGAGCACCCGCACCTCGACGTCCTCGTCAACAACGCGGGCATGGCGGCCCCGGAGCGGCACACCGTGACCGCCGACGGCAACGAGATCGCCTTCCAGGTCAACTTCCTCGCCCACTACCTGCTGACGTGCCTGCTGGAGCCGGCCCTCACCAGCGACCCGGGCGGACGCGTCGTCAACGTCTCCTCCTCCCTGCACCGCACCGGGTCGATCCAGTGGGCCGACCCGAACCGCGCCCGCCGCTACTCCCGGCTCGCCGCCTACGCCCAGTCCCAGCTCGCCCTCACGGTGTTCGCGGCCGACCCGCGGGTCACCGCCGTCTCCGTTCACCCCGGCGTCTGCGACACGGCGCTGCTCCCGCTCTACGCCCACCAGGGCGTCTCCCCCGCCGAGGGCGCCGCGCACGTCGTCCGGCTCTGCGACCCGGCCGTAGAGATCGTCAACGGCGCCTACTACGACCGCGACGAGCGTGTCGACCCGGCCCCGGCCGCGACCGAGGACCGCACGATCCGCCGCCTGAACAAGCTCGCGGACCTGTTGGTCGGCCGCACCGCTTGAAGGACCGTCCCCGGAACAGGAGTTGACGTACGTGTCCAAGCGCGCCCGCAAGAAGAAGGCCCGTCGCAAGAAGAAGGCGAACCACGGCAGCAAGGCTTGTCAGAGCTGACGAGGAAGAGGGCGGCGTATGCCGCCCACCTCAGGGCGGGCGACAGGGATCACTACTGCTCCGGTCGCCCGCCCGATCCGTACCCCGTCCCCATCAACCCCACGAGGCATTGATGATCGAGATCTCGCCGCCGGACGCACGGGCGCTAGCACGCTGGTTCCCCACCCACTCCCCCGGCCCCGCCACGATCGGCGAGCACGTACTGGCCACCGGCATCGGCCGTTGGTGGGGCGACAGGCCCGTCCAGCCGAGGGCGGTCGCCGTCTCCTGCGCCGGCCACGCCGTGCTCCGCGGCAGCCCGGAGGACCTCACGCCGGAGCTCCTCGCCCCTCTGGCCGGCAACCGCGTCGAAACCCCGGCACGGTTCCTGCCCGCCCTCGGTGCCGCCTTCGACCGGCTCACCCCCTGGGAGCGCATGGTCTGGACGCTCCAGGCCACGCCCCAGCCCGCCACCGTCCCGCGCGCAGTGACCGTACGGCGCCTGGAACCGGCGGACGCCGACGCGGTGCGGGCCCTCGGCCCCGACGCATCCTGGCTCTCGGCCAGCTGGGGCGGCCCGCGCGGCCTCGCCGCCTCCGGCCACGCCTGGGCGGCGGTGGGCCGCACCGGCCGAATCCAGGCAGTGGCCTGCACCTACTTCCGCGGCACCGGCTACGAGGACGTGGCCGTCCACACCGTCCTCGATCACAGACGCCAGCACCTCGCCCTGGCCTGCGTCACCTCCCTGTGCGCGGACATCACCTCCCGCGGCCACACGCCCAGCTGGAACTGCTCCCTCCACAACCGCGCCAGCCGCCTCCTGGCCTGGAACGCCGGATTCCGCCTGGTCCGCGAGTACGTCCACTACGCCGTCGGGAGCCCCGTGGCACACCACCGGCTCAGCGCCTAGCGTCGACCCCGACAAGAAGGAGATCCCGGTGTCCAGGAAACCCCCGCTGCTCACCGTGCCGATCCTGGAAGGCAGCCATGAGCTGACGATCACCCGGCTGCAGCACGAGGACGACTCCTTCACCCTCCACTACCGGATCACACCGCCGCTCCCCGAGGCCGACGCCGGGACCCTCGTACTCCCGCTCATCGAGGCCCTGGACGACCTCGGCAACGAGTACGACGACCGCGGTGGCGCCTACGGCACCCATCCGGACGGCACCCACACCGACGGCAGCCTCACCGCCCAGCCCTCGCTGCATCCGGGCGCGAGCAGCCTGCGGGTCCGCATCACCTGGCTGCGGGGCGGCAAGGAGACGTCGTACGACATGACACTGAGCGTCCCCACCGGCTGAGCCGTGGCGCGCGTAAGAATCCCGTCAAGATCGGCGCGTGTGGCGTCAGGACTCCGTATGCAGCGGTCGCCCGGCCCTGTGGGCCCGCCTACCGTCAGTGACATGCGACGGAATGGACCAGTGGGCCCGGCCAGCGACCGCCACTGGCGTGGCAGCGCCCGGCTCGCGGTCACCTGCGCCGTGCTGTTCACTGCACTGGCCTTCACCGTCGACTGGGACGCCGGCACCCTGACGGCGCCACGCGCCCTGCTCTGGGTGGCCCTGTCGACCGCGGTGTGCGCCGTCCTGCTGCCGCACCGAGTGAGTGCGGGGCCGGGCTGGCTGGCAGTCCGCACACCCTGGCGTCGGCTCGTCGTCCACACGGACGCGCTGGCGGCCGTACGGCAGTACGACGGTGTCTCTTCGCATCTGGTCCTGCGGGACGTCCACGGTCACCGCCTGGAACTCGATCCCCGCGTCCTTGCCGCCAACCCGCTGATCTGGCACGAACTCGATACAGGCGTACGCCGCTCCATCGAGCGCGGCACACTGCACCGCGGAGCAGACGTCCTGGAGCGACTCGGACATCGGATCGACGACGAGACCACGCAGGCGGTCCTCAGGGCCTCCGGGCTCTCCTGACCGAGCCCACAGGCGCATGGCAAGTGCGGGCCGGCTGATCGAACCCGTCACAGAACTGGACTGCCGCCTCACCTTCGCAGCGCATCTGTGGGCCGGTAAACCGACGTGCCAAGAGCCGGAGATGTCTCCTTCGTGTCTGCCGTCAAGCGGATCGCCCGGCTCGCCTGGGTGGACATCGCCGGTATCGGCGTGCTGGCGGGGATCGGCTTCACCGCCTCCCTGCTCTTCGCGGAACTCTCCTACGACAGCCCTGACTACCTCACCGAGGCCAAGGGTGCCGTCCTCCTCGCCTCCGCCGCGTCGTCGGTGATGGCCGCGCTCGTCCTGGGGTGCCGCAGCCGCCACTATCATCGCGGCACTCAGCGGTTGGAAGACGAACGGGGGACAACGTGGACGCAGGACTGATCGCTCCCGTCGTCATTGCCGCCGCCCTCGTCATCCGCACTGCCATCGCCGAACTCCGCGCCCCCGGCACTACCCGCGCCACGTGGGCCTTCACCCACGACCCGGCCGCGGTGGCCGCGGGCATCACGGTCACGGGCGTGGCCGCTCTCAGCGGCGGGGGTTGGCCGTCCCTGGCCTGGGGCCTGCTGGCTGGGGCGCTGACCGGGCACCTCGTGCACCAGGCCCGCCACCGTCGCCGGTGACACGGACCGACTGCCACGCGCGTGGACCCCTATCTGGATCTGGCCTCCCGCGTATACCCGCGCGGCTCAAAGCGACCAGGTGCGAGCCTGAACGCTGTGCGCCCCGAGAACGATCCCGAGTCCAGCGGGTCGGTCCCGGCCGCCAGGCCGAGCGGTCGGCACCCGCCAGGGAGCTCGACGGTGGGCGCCAGTGCCCTCCGGCCAGCGTCTGCGCGCGCATGGTGTCGGCCCGGTCGGGTCGGCCGGCGAGGGAGGGAAGGCCGACCCGACCGGGGGTCTTACAGCAACCCCTCCGCCAGCGGCCCGAGGGAGAGGGCCGGCAGGAAGTTGAGCAGCGCCAGGATGAGGGCGGCTCCGGTGGCCAGGGCGACGAAGTTGACGCCGCGGGCCTGCAGGGTGCCGACGGTGACGACGCCGGGCTCCTGACGGGCGAGCCGGCCGGCGAGGGCGAGCAGGAACACCATCGGGACGTAGCGGCCGATCAGCATCGCCGCCACCATCAGCAGGTTGTGGAAGTCGGTGGCGCCGTTGAAGCCCGCCATCGCGCTGCCGTTGCTGTTGACGTTCGAGGTGTAGGCGTACACCAACTCGGCAAGGCCGTGCGGTCCCGGGTTGCCCATGGACGACTGTCCGTCGCCGAGCGCGACCGCGAGGGCGGCACAACCCAGGATGGCCGTCGGGGCGACCAGCGCGTACAGGACGACGTAGCGCATCTCGGGGAACCCGATGCGCTTGCGCAGGTATTCGGGCGTGCGGCCGACCATCAGGCCGCCGATGAAGACCGCGATCATCACGGCCATGATCAGGCCGTACAGTCCGCTGCCGGTGCCGCCGGGGGCGATCTCGCCGAGCATCATCGCCGACAGCAGCACCCCTCCGCCGAGGCTGGAGAAGCTGTCGTACGACGCGTTCGCCGCGCCGTCCGCCGAGCCGGTGGCCGCGATGCCGAAGAGCGTCGAGCCGGGAACGCCGAACCGGGTCTCGGTGCCCTCGTACTGCCCGCCGACCGCCTGCGTCACGGTGCCGTTGTGTGCGCTCTGCGCGAGGGTGCCGACGGCCAGGAGCAGGCCGAAGAGGATGCCGACGACCGCGAGGAGCGTCCAGCTCTG
Source organism: Streptomyces sp. NPDC001634 (assembly GCF_040298185.1). Taxonomy (NCBI): domain Bacteria; kingdom Bacillati; phylum Actinomycetota; class Actinomycetes; order Kitasatosporales; family Streptomycetaceae; genus Streptomyces; species Streptomyces sp. NPDC001634. The sequence goes on from NZ_JBEOZU010000132.1 coordinate 7,827, forward strand.
CCGCAGGGAGCCGATCATGCGGCCGTAGGTGCGGATGAAAGCAGTCGGGATCAGCAGCATCAGCACGATCTCGATCGCGTTGGTGATCGAGGACGGATTCTCGAAGGGGTGCGCGCTGTTGGCGTTGAAGATGCCGCCGCCGTCGCCGGACATCAGCTTGAGCGGTTCCCAGGAGCCGACCGGGCCGCCGAGCAGGGTCTGCTGCCCGCCCGCGAGGGTGGTGGCGGTGTGGGGACCGGCGAGGTTCTGCGGTACGCCGAGGGCGATCAGGACGATGCCGAAGACGATCGACAGGGGGAGGATGATCCGGAAGATGGTGCGGATCAGGTCGACCCAGAAGTTGCCGAGTCGGTCGGTGTCGCGGCGCACCAGACCCCGGATCAGGGCGAGCGCGGCGCAGATGCCAACAGCTGCGGAGGCGAACGCCTGCACGCCCAGGCCCGCCATCACCGCGAGATGGCCGGTGGTGGACTCGCCCGCGTAGTTCTGCCAGCTGGTGTTGGTGGTGAAGCTGACCGCCGTGTGCAGGGCGAGCCGCCACGGCATGCCCCCGTGACCGGTGGACCAGGGCAGCTTGCCCTGGAGGGTGAAGAGGGCGAAGAGCGCGGCGATACCCACGAGGCTGAAGGCCAACAGGGCGAACAGGTAGTGCCGCCAGTCCTGTTCGGCGTCCGGGTCGATGCCGCAGACCTTGTAGAGGGCGCGCTCGGCACGCTTGTGGGGGCCGCCGTCGAGGGCGCGCGCCAGGTAGTCGCCGAGCGGGACGTGAAGTCCGACGACGACCGCGAGGATCAGGGTGGCCTGGAGCCAGCCGTACATGGTGTTCAGGCCCCCTTGGCCGAGACGGGATGGGTGCGGTCGAGGGCTGCGTTCAGCTCGATCACGTTGACGGCGGGTTCGCCCAGGATGCCGAGGCCGCGGCCGCTGGTGTACTTCTCGACCAGCTTGCGCACGGCGGCCTCGCTCATCCCGCGTTCGCGGGCGACGCGCGGGGTCTGCAGCTCGGCGTAGGCGGGGCTGATCTGCGGGTCGAGGCCGCTGCCGCTCGCGGTGACCGCGTCGGCGGGGACCTTCGGGTGGGCGGGTGCGGTGCCGCGGATCGGGGTGACCACGGCCTTGCCGTAGTCGGTACCGGGCTCGGCGCACTCGACCGTCACCCCCTCGTAGGCGGCGAGGAAGGGCTTGGCGGGGCACGCCTGGTCGAGGCTGACCACGCGGGTGGCCTTCCCGGTCGTACCGCCGTCGCGGAACACGCCGAGGACGGCTCCGACGCCGTCGGCCGTGCAGTAGGGGCGGGAGCCGTCGACGTGCTCCAGCTCGCCCACCGCCGCGCTGCGCGCGCAGACCTGGGTGAGCAGGCTCTGCTTGCCGGAGTCGGGCTGCCCCTTGACCGGCAGGACGTCGACGGTCGACTCCGGGCCGAGGTTGCCAGCCGCGGAGGCCGAGGCGTCGTAGCCGGTGCCGGCATTGGAGGGCCGGGTCTGGAAGTAGTACGGGATCGGGTTGCCCTTCTTGTCGAGGAAGGACTGGCCGATCAGGGCGCGGCGGCCCTGCGCGTCGTCGTGCAGGCCGGGAGCCTGGGCGAGCGCGGTCATCGCCAGCGGGTAGGCCAGGCCGAGGACCAGTGTGAGCACGATGACCACCCGGATCGCAGCCACATGGTGGCCCACCCAGGAGGGCATTCTGGAAAGGAGGTTCATGGTCGGGCCCTCATATCCCGGGGATGAACTGGACGACGGCGACGTCGATGAATTTGATCGCGAGGAAGGGCAGGATCAGCCCGCCGAGGCCGTAGATCCACAGGTTGCGGGTGAGCAGGGCGTCGGCGCTGCTGGGCCGGTAGCGCACACCGCGCAGGGCCAGCGGGATCAGCGCGACGATGATCACGGCGTTGAAGATGACGGCCGACAGGATCGCCGAGGTCGGCGAGTGCAGCCGCATGATGTTGATCGCGTCGAGCGCCGGATAGACCCCGCCGAACATCGCCGGGAGGATCGCGAAGTACTTGGCGATGTCGTTGGCGACGGAGAACGCAGTCAACGCCCCCCGGGTGATGAGGAGTTGCTTGCCGATCTCGACGATGTCGATGATCTTCGTGGGGTCGGAGTCGAGGTCGACCATGTTGCCGGCCTCCTTGGCGGCCGACGTGCCGGTGTTCATGGCCACCCCGACGTCGGCCTGCGCGAGGGCCGGGGCGTCGTTGGTGCCGTCGCCGGTCATGGCGATCAGATGGCCGCCGGCCTGTTCCTTCTTGATCAGGGCGAGCTTGTCCTCGGGGGTCGCCTCGGCCAGGTAGTCGTCCACGCCCGCCTCCGCGGCGATGGCGCGGGCGGTGACCGGGTTGTCGCCCGTGATCATGACGGTGCGGATGCCCATCCGGCGCAGCTCGGCGAAGCGTTCCTTCAGTCCCGGTTTGACGACGTCCTTGAGGTGGACGACGCCGAGCAGCCGGGCCAGTCCCTCACCGGTGCACTCGGCCACGGCGAGCGGGGTGCCCCCGGAGGCCGAGACCTGCTCGACGCAGGCGTCCAGGGCCACGGGAACCGTGCCGCCGTTGTCCTCGACCCAGCCCGCCACCGCGGAGGCCGCGCCCTTGCGCAGCCGACGGCCGCCGGGCAGGTCCACGCCGGACATCCGGGTGACGGCGGAGAACGGCACCCACTCAGCGTCCTCGGGCGCCTCCCGCTCCAGCGCGAACTGCTCGCGTACGTACGTGACGATGGAGCGGCCCTCCGGCGTCTCGTCGGCAAGGCTCGACAGCAGTGCGGCGTCCGCGAGTTGCCGGCCCCGCACCGCGCCCAGTGGCACCAGCTCGCTCGCGCGCCGGTTGCCGAAGGTGATCGTTCCGGTCTTGTCGAGCAGCAGGGTGTTCACGTCACCGGCCGCCTCGACGGCACGGCCCGACATGGCGAGGACGTTGCGCTGCACCAGCCGGTCCATGCCGGCGATGCCGATCGCGGAGAGCAGCCCGCCGATGGTCGTGGGGATCAGGCAGACCAGCAGCGAGACGAGCACGATTCCGGTGACGCCGTCGGCGCCCAGCGCAGCGGTGTCGTGCGCGGCCGCCATGAAGCCCTTGGAGAAGATCGCCATCGGCTGGAGCGTGAGGACCGCCACCACGAAGACGAACGTCATCATCACCAGCAGCAGGTTCAGGGCGAGTTCGTTCGGCGTCTTCTGCCGGTCGGCACCCTCCACCAGGGAGATCATCCGGTCCAGGAAGGACTCGCCGGGCTCCTGTGTGATGCGTACGACGATCCGGTCCGACAGCACGCGCGTGCCGCCGGTGACGGCCGAGCGGTCGCCGCCCGACTCACGGATCACGGGCGCGGACTCTCCGGTGATCGCCGACTCGTCGATGCTGGCGACGCCCTCGATGACGTCGCCGTCACCGGGGACCAGCTCCCCGGCCTCGACGACAACGAGGTCACCGCGGCGCAGCTCTCCCGCTCCGACGGGCTCCTCGACGTACGACCCCGCGGCCACTCCCGGTTCCCAGCCTGACAGCCGGCGCGCGACCGTCTGGCGGCGCATGCCGCGCAATGTGTCGGCCTGGGCCCGGCCCCGGCTCTCGGCGACGGCCTCGGCGAGGTTCGCGAAGACCACCGTCAGCCACAACCAGGCGGTGATCAACCAGCCGAACAACGAGGGGTGAGCGATCGCGAGACCCGTGGTCAGGGCCGCGCCGATCTCGGTGACGAACATGACCGGATTGCGGGCCAGCGTCACCGGGTTGAGCTTGCGCAGCGCGGCGGGCAACGCCGGCCACAGCTGCTTCGGTTCGAGGAGCCCGGCACCGATACGCCGGGTGGGGCCCGGATCGGGTGGTCGTACGGCGTCGTCGGGTTTCTCTCTCACGGGTGCGGGCGCGGTCATCAGAAGCGCTCCGGCTTGATCAGGGCTACCACGAGGTAGGCCAGCAGGCCGATCGCGACGATCAGCCCGACGATGTTCTCGGCGGTCAACGGGGACCTCACATGTCGTACGAGTGGGGATGATGGGCGCACCTCCGGGCGAGGGCCGGGCCATGGCTCGCCCGGAGGTGGATCGGGGGTGGCGCGGGGCTAGAGGCCCACGTCGCGGTTGCGGATGTCGTCCAGCGACTCCCGGCGCACGAGCAGCCGGGCGTGTCCGTCGCGGACTGCGGCGACGGGCGGGCGGCCGACCAGGTTGTATCCGGAGGCCATGGACAGGTGGTAAGCGCCGGCGACGGGGACGGCGAGCAGGTCTCCGGCATGGACGTCGTCGGGGAGGTCCACATCCGTAGCCAGCACGTCACCGGCTTCGCAGTGCCGCCCCACCACGGTCACGGAGACCCTGACCGCACTGCCGCGCCGCCCCACCAGGCGGGGCGAGTAACGGACGCCGTACAGAGCCGGTCGCGGGTTGTCGCTCATGCCGCCGTCGACGGCCACGAACGTGTGCTCGCCGGTGCGCTTGACGGACAGCACCCGGTACAGCGCGACGCCGGCCGGTCCGGCGATGGCCCGGCCCGGCTCGACGACCAGGCGCGGGACGGTGAGCCCGGCCGTCGCACACGCCTCGACCAGTTCGGCACGGACCTTGCGGGCCAGCGTGGTCAGGTCCAGGGCCGGCTCGCCGGGGCGGTAGGCGATGCCGTGCCCGCCGCCCAGGTCGAGCTCGGGCAGGACGAGACCGTGCTGCTCGTACAGGCGGGCCATCAGGCCGACCATGCGGCGCACGGCGGCCAGGTACGGCTTGACCGTGGTGATCTGCGAGCCCAAGTGGCAGTGCAGGCCGGTGAGTTCGAGCTGCGGCTGGTCCAGGATCCGGGCGATGGCGTGCTGGGCGTAGCCGTCGGAGATGCTGAGACCGAACTTCTGGTCCTCGGTACCGGTGCGGATCTTGTCGTGGCCGCCGGCGCTGATCCCGGGCACGACGCGGACCATGACCTTCTGGTGCCCGTCGGGCCCGACGGCGGCGGCCAGCCGGGCGATCTCCGACGGACTGTCGATGACGATACGCCCCACGCCCAGCCGCAGGGCGGTCTCCAGGTCGTGCGGGGACTTGGCGTTGCCGTGCAGCACGATCCGCTCGGCGGGGAACCCGGTGGTGACCGCGAGCTCCAGCTCGCCGGCCGAGCACACGTCGAGCCCCAGGCCCTCCTCGTCCATCCAGTGGACCATCGCGCGGCACAGGAACGCCTTGGCCGCGTACAGGATCTCGGCGTCGGGGAACGTGTCCCGGTAGGTACGGCAGCGGTCGCGGACCTCGGCCTCGTCCAGGACGTAGACGGGGGTGCCGAAGCGGTCGGCGACCTCCGCGAGGGACACCCCACCCACGGCGAGGTCGCCCGGGCGGAGCTCGGTGGTGGACGCGGGCCACACCGACAGGTCGCTGGTGATCGTGGTGACCGCGGGGTCGTGAACGGTGGTCATCGTGGTCTTCCCCTCTCAGCCGACGCGCAGGGCGAACGCGGGAACGACGGGGTTCACCGGCCGGGGTGCCCGGGCCGTGAACTGGGGATCCACCGTGACGGTGGTGACGCCGAGCGGTTCGGCCAGCGCGCGCAGCGCGGGCTCGGCGAGCCTGATCCACGCCTGCCCGGCGCCGAGCGTCGCGATCAGCCTGTCCTCGGAGGTGAAGCCGACGGCCGTGCGCTCACCGAGGGGTGTGCGGAAGACACGCGTCACACACCCTGACGGGCCCGGCCGGACGGGGACGAACAACGGTCCGGCCGGGAACCGATCAGAAGGTTCCGGGTCTTCGTTGCACAGGTTTTCTGCCATGGGATGCCTCCGAGGGACCCGGGTGGGCCCGGGTCAAGTGGCTTGACGGCCCCGGACACGGGAGGCGGAACGGGGCTCGCCACTGACGCTATGCCCGCCCACCCCGGTCCTCCGCCGGCTCATGACGCGATGCTGACGGGCCTGGGGCGCATGCTGACGTGACGCTGACACCAGCGGCTATCGGCCACCGCGAACAACGTCAGAAGAGCAACGAAAGCCGCGTCCAGTGTCCGAGAGTGTGGTTGTGTTGCGCAGCCTGAGCACCGTCACACATGGGCGACGGCTGGTCTGACTCCCACGAGACGACGTGCGCCTCGTGTCAGCTTCGCCGTCCGGCTGCGAGGGCCCTGCAAGGGCGGCATCGGTATGGCACGCCGGGCCCGGCGTGGAGGGCTCAGCGGGAGCGGCGCAGGAAATAGAACAGCACTACACGTGCGTCTCGCCGAGGAAGCTGCCATGGCCAGGGCCGCACTGGTCGTTGAAGCCCCGCTGGTTGCAGCCGCGGCAAAGCAGGCGAACAACCTTCTGTCCTCAAGGCTCGGATCAAGCTGCTTCCCACAGACCGGCGTCCAGGATTCGGGCTGCCTTGGTGACGCTGCCCGGCATCAGGTGCCGGTAGGTGCGATACGTCTCCTCGATGGACTTGTGGCCCATCCATTCCGCCACGTCGGTGATCGGGATCCCGTTTCCAAGGGCGTTCGAGGCGAAGTAGTGCCGGAAGCTGTACATGCCGACACCGTCCTCCGCAGGGAATGTCTTGAAGAGCTTCTGCACACGGCGGCGTTCCATCGGCTCGGTGTAGTAGCCGCTCGGACCGCGCAGCAAGCAGCCGTCCTTCGTGGCGCCGTGCGTCTCCACGTAGCGTTCCATCGCTTCGCGCACCGAGCGCGGCAGAGGAACCTCCCGGAACTCCCCCGCCTTGCGGTGCTTCAGCTTCGCCGGCTTGTGCGTGTTGGAGTGGATCTGCTCGTGCACCCGGTAGACGTCGTCCGCCACGACGTTGTTGATGTTCACGGCCCGGGCTTCCCCATTTCGCAAGCCGCAGCCCACCATCATGACGATCTCGAGAGCAAGGATGTGATCCGCGGCCGCCAGCGCCGTTTTCACATAGCCGAGGGACGGAATGACCACCTTCTCGCGGACGTACTCCGGCTCCTGGACCCCCTTCACAGGGTCGTCCGCGATGGCTCCCTTGCCGTAAGCGTCCCGCAGGATGGCTTTGAGGACGCGGAATATGTTCACCTGATTTCCGCGGCCCACCCCGTCGGCCTCCAGCTCGTCCAGGAAACGTTCGACCACGATCGGCGTCACGGAGTTCAGCTTTCGCGATCCAAGACGGGGGACGATGTGCACATTGATGGAGCTGTCTACATGCCAGCCCGTGGAGTACTCCGTCATCCTGCGCTGCCGCGGCCGCCACTGCTTCACATATTCCGCGACGGTCTGCTGACCAAGCTCTCGGCGGGCCTCGGCCACGGTCGGCGCCGTTTTCTTCTTCTCCGCGTAGATCTGCGTCAGGCGCTCGATCGCGTCGTCCTGCGCCCCAAAGCCAGCCTCTTCACGCTGCTTGCCGAGAGCATCTCTGAACCGAATCGTGTACGGGTGCGGGCAACGGGTCGGCCTGGAACAACCGCACTCCTTGAAGAACGACCCCATCCCACGGGCGAGCTGACGAGCCACGTATCAAGCCTTCCGAGCAGGGCGCATGGGCGGGACAGCAGGCCCCCTGCCGCGGTGCAGGTCAGCAAGCCGGAAACCGTACGGCCTGATGCTGACCGTTTGCTGACCTGGAGGCGGCAATCAGGGCTCTGACCTGCGGAAACACCCAAACGCTAGATCTTGGACTTGAACATTGCACGAAGCACGGAGAAACTCCCGATGTGTCTGCTCCCTGCCTGCTCTTTGCAGGTCAAGGGCGATCTCCGGAGCGTACAACGATTCGCAGGTCCGGTCAGCTGTCCCCAGGTGTTCCAGGGCTCACACTGACCATTGCCGACCTTCCTGACGAATTAGGTCCGCGGCGAGGAGCGCGGTGCCGATGCCCTCAGGCGGAGGCGACCGACTACCTCAACACCCCGGCTGGAGAGGGCGACCGCGACCGAGGTCCGCCCGGCGGTCAACGACGACCGGTGAGCCCACCCTCGGTGTGGCGTTCCCTACATTTCCTATCGATTTACTGGGAAAGCGTTGACGGCCTCCCAGCAGGGTGCGCAGGATGATGCACATGTCCCACACGCAGCAACGACTCGTTCGTCGTCGGCATGTCGACTTTGGTCACGTCGTCAGCGCCGCCTGCTGTCGCGTGTGAGGCACGCTGTTCTCACGTCGCGCGTGCCACTCCGCTCCTTCTCACTCATCCCAGGCGATCAGGCGCTCCCAAGCCACAGCGCCTGACGGGCCCCACGCACTTCTGAAGGACGACCGCCATGACCACGGCACTTCCGGCCCAGGCCACCCCATCGGATGCACCACTCCCCGACATGCGCCATCTCCGCCTCGTGGGAGACAACGCTCAGGACGGCGACGAGGGACACAGTTCCGCTCCCCTCGTCGGATACCTCGTGCTCGTCCCTGAGGGCACCGATCCCACCCAGCTCTTCGCCAAGGACGTGACACGGCCGGAGATCCGACCGGTCGCCTACATGGACTCACCTCCCGTGCGGCAGACGGGAAGCGACGCCGTCCGTATCGATCCCGCGCGACATGTCGCGGAGGTGGACGGACGCGAACTCGACCTCACCTACCTGGAGTTCGCGCTGCTGGCCCATCTCGTTCTGCATCCCCACCAAGTGCACTCGCGCGACCAGTTGGTGGCCGGCATCTGGGGCTACGACCACATCGGCGACGGCCGCACCGTGGATGTCCACATCGCACGCCTGCGCCGCAAGCTGGGCGCGGCTCACCGGCACCGGATCGTCACGGTACGGCGCGTGGGCTACAAGTACGTGCCCGGCCAGCAAGAGAGCCCCTGCACCACACCTTGCCGTTGACCTGGAGGAGACCACCGCCATGGGCGTTGCCACTGCGCCGTCCGGACCCGCCTCGGAATCCGACCGGACCGGGCCCGGCCGTGCGCACTGGCTGCGCGTGGCCCGCGAGACGGCGGACGACCTGGCCACGGACGCGGTGGCCCGGGAGCAGGCAGGCAAGACCCCGTTCGACGAGGTGTCCCGGCTGCGCGAGGCAGGACTGCTGACGCTCCTCATACCGGCCGAGTCCGGGGGAGGCGGCGCGGACTGGCCCACGGCCTACGCCGTGGTGCGGGACATCGCCGCGGCCGACGGCGCGATCGGTCAACTGCTCGGCTGTCACTACTTCCTGTCATGGAGCGCCCGGTTCCTCACCGAGCCCTCCCGCGCCGCCCAGGTCGAGCGACAGTACGCGGCGGAGCAGTGGTGCTGGGGTGGTGGTTTGGCCCGTCAGGAATCCCCTCTGACGCTGACCAGGACTGGCGGCGGCCAGGTGCTCAACGGTCGGCAGAGCTACTCCACCGGAGTCCTGGTCGCCGACCGCCTCGCCGTGCGTGCCGTACAGGCCGACACCGGCGAACCGCTCGCCGTCGTCGTCGATCCCGCCCGGCAGGGCGTGGGGATCAACGGTGACGCCGACGCATTCGGCCAGCGGCTCGCGGCCGGAGGGAGCGTGGAGTTCGATGCCGTACCGGTTGCCGCCGACGACGTACTCGGTTCCCTCTCCGCGGACGAGGACATTTTGTCACCCCTGGCCGCTCTGATATCACCGGTCGGCCGGCTCCTCTCCGTCCAACTCTGTCTCGGCATGGCCGAGGGAGTGCTCGGCGAAGCCCGGGAGTACAGCCGGGCGGGCCACTCGCCCTCGCACCCCGCCTGGCCGGTCGGCTCTCCCCAGGACCCGCAGGTGCTGGCCGCCTATGGGGAACTCACCGTCCTCACCCGCTCCGCGTCCGCACTCACCGATCAGGCGCTGGAAGCCGTGCACGGCGGGCTGGCACGCGGCGATGACCTCACCTACGACGAGTACGCGGACATCGCCATCCTCGTGGCCATGGCCGAAGCCGCCGCCTCCCGGGCCGCGCAGGAGTCCACAGCCCGCGCCCTCGACATCATCGGCGCCCGCTCGGCCTCCTCGCGGCTGGGCTTCGACCGCTTCTGGCGCAATACCCGGACCCACACCTTGTACGAGCCCGTCGCCCACCGGCTCCGCGACGTCGGCGACTATTTCCTCAACGGCGCGCACCCGCCGTTCGTCCTGCCCGTCTGACCATGACCGGCCGACTCGGAAGCGCCGGATCGGCGTCGACTTCGGCGGCGCGTTCAACGGTGCAGTCGTCAGACTGTCGGCGAACGGGCCCCATCAAGGCGGTCATCACTTGCATGAACACCCTCGGCGCCCACGCCGAGGCCATGCTCGACATCTCTCTGCAGCGAGGCGGTCTGTTCCGGGCGGAGGTCGGCAAGGTCGAGCCCCTCGTGGTGCCTCCGGTCAATACCGAGCAGACGCTGCGTCAGAAGCAGATGGACATGGCCGTGCTCGGCGGCATGCCCGCAGCGGATGCCGACCGAAGCCGTACGGGATAATGGGCGCATGCGGATCTCAGCCAGGGCGGACTACGCGGTACGTGCCGCACTGCAGCTCGCCGCGTCAGGGGATGACGGGCCGCTGAAGGCCGAGGCCATCGCCGACGCCCAGGACATCCCGCACAAGTTCCTCGAAAGCATCCTGAACGACATGCGCCGGGGCGGTCTCGTCCTCAGCCAGCGCGGCGGCAACGGCGGCTACCGGCTGGCCAGGCCCGCCGAGTCCATCAGCATCGCCGACGTCATCCGCGTCGTGGACGGACCGCTGGTCTCGGTGCGCGGGGTCCGCCCTCCGGGGCTGTCCTACACCGGCCCGGCCGAGTCGCTGCTCCCTTTGTGGATCGCACTGCGGTCCAACGTGCGCGAGATCCTCGATGGCGTGTCGCTCGCCGACGTCGCATCCGCCCGACTACCTGCCGAAGTGTCCGCGTTGTCCGATGCCCCAGGAGCATGGGTAAACCCCTGACACGCTGAGCCATTCGCCCCTCATCCCAAATCGCGAGATAGGGCTGTCCAGCATACGAACACCCCCTTGGGATGGACGCTGCCTTCTGCCACGATCCCTAGCAGCCAGATAGGGAAACTAGGGAATTCGGGGGGTGGGGCCATGAGATCAATCAACCGCACGGTCCTCCCGCTGCCCCTGCTGACCTCGCGTCGCCACATCGACTTCGGCCGTACGTCCAGTGCCATCTGTCGGGCCGTCTGAGCCGTCCGCAGAACCCGCCGGCACCGCGCAGAAAACCGCTGGGCTCCCCCACCGTCCCGCCGGCTTCGGCCGGGCTGGTCACCTTCCGCCCACAGCGCCGCCCGGATACCCCGCCCGCATGCTTCGGGCGCGGCACGGCTGTGACGGAGGCGCGGCACCTGCTCCCCCCACGATCCGCTCCTCAGCCCGAGACGGCATTCCTGCTGCCGCGGGTCGGCGAGTGGAGTACAGGTGCGCGCCCGCTGACCTCACACCTCGCCTTTCCGTACCTCCCTGATCATCCATCCCCTGAGAGGACACCTCCGTGTCTGCCGCAAGACCGCTCACCACCCTGCGCACCTTCGCCGTCATAGCGGCGCTCCCGCTCCTGCTGACCGCCTGCGGGTACGGCTCCAAATCCACCGACGACGGCAAGCAGACCCCGGC
>NZ_JBEOZU010000133.1:0-18810 GCF_040298185.1 Streptomyces sp. NPDC001634
GGACGGGCGGGCTGAATCTTTCAGCCCGCCCGTCCGGCGTTTGACGACAAGGCCGTTCAGGCCGACAGCGGAGGTCCGGGGGCGCAGCCCCCGGCAGAGGGGCGAAGGGGACGGAGTCCCCTGGGACGGGTGGGGGCGGCGGGGCGGTCAACCCCTCACCGCACCACCTCGTACAGCACCTGACCCCCCGGCCCCGAAGCCACGCGCCGCAACGCCGCATCCCCGGCCGCCAGCCCCCCGTCCGACCGCCGCTGCACAACCCACCGCACCCCGTACGACCGCAGCACGCCAAGACGCTCGCTCCGCGACGCCCCGGCCCCGAAGTACGTCTGCACGGCCGCGTCCCGCTTCGCCTCGTCCGGCAGGAAGAAGTCCGGATACCCCGGCGCCACGGTGTATGCCCCGTACGCCGGAATCTGCCGCGCGGGGTTCGTCCTGGCCATCACCACATCCCCGTACCGCACCCACGGAGTGATCCAGTGGTACCCCACCCATGGCTCCCGGTACTTCGCCGCGACCACCCCGGGCAGGGCACTGCGCCCCACCACGTACCCCACGGTCTGCACCTGCGTCCACGCCCCGACGGCCAGCGCGGCCGCCAGCACCCCGGGCGCCACGTACCGCAGCGCCCCACGCGCCTCACGTGCCGCTCCGGCCACCTCCACGGCCGCCGCCACCTGCGCCGGGATCAGCACCGCCGGCAGCGCCCGCCCCCACGAGTAGTGCCCGCTCAGCCCGCCGGCCGCGAACATCAGCGCCCCGAGCAGGAAGAACAGCACCAGCGGATCGCGCCGGTCCCGCCACGCCCGTACCGCCAGCGCCGCGACCCCGACCAGCACAAGTCCGAACCGTACGAAGAGGTGCTGATACAGCGGCCGGTGGATCGCCTCCAGACCACCCGCGTGCAGCAGCGCGAAGAAGTCGTAGTACGGCCACAGCGCGAGGATGACCATGCCGAGCACGACCCCGGCCCCGAGCCGCGGCCACGCCCGGCGCCCGGCCCGCGCGCCGACCACCGTCGCCAGCGCGCCCAGCGTCGTCACGACGCCGGTGAACTGGTGGCTGAGCAGAATCACCGCCCACAACGCGCCCAGGCCGAGGAACACCACCCAGCCCGCGGGCTCGTCCTTCAGCGCCCGCCCCAGGAGCGCCCAGAAGTGGAAGGCCAGCCCCAGCGCGAACACGCTCGGATAGGCCACCGTCAGCGCCAGCGAGTTGAGCCCGATGAATCCGCTCCAGTTGAAGACCTGCGTGCCCCACAGGAACACCACGCACAGCAGGGCGAGCGGCGGCGCAAGACGGTGCGCGCTCAGCGTACGGACGTATCGCCACACGCCCGTCACCAGCAGCGTCAGGCTGATCAGCGCGCCGATGCGCAGCACGACCCACACGGACAGCCCGGTGACACGGGCCACGATGCCGAGGAAGACCGTCCACGGCGAGTAGTAGGGGCTCGGCGTGTTCTCGTCGACCAGGGGATTACCGGGGTCGAGCAGCCGGTGCCGCAGCCGCTCCACGGTCGCCGCGTGCATGCCGAGGTCGCCGGTCCAGGGCAGCCGGACGATGACGAGCAGCATCAGCGCGACGAGCAGTGCCACGACGGCCCAGAGCGCGACGCCGGCCCTTCCGCGCGGCGTTCCGACGGCCGCGATCGAACCCCTGGGCCCCATGCGCCCTCTCAGTCCCCTGAGGCCGCTGTCGGCCCCTTCAGCGCCCTGTGCCCCTGCAGCCCCATGCGCTCCGCCGGTCCCACCGGTCCCCTCCGCCGCCACACTCATCGTGCGCCGGGGCCCTGCTTCGCCTCGTGCTGGAACACCCACGTCCGGTACACCAGGAAACGGAACGCCGAGGCCAGCACGATCGACAGCGCCTTCGCCACGTTCGAGCCGAACGGCCCGCTCATGCCGAGGCCGTGGTAGCCGACGTAGAAGAGCAGGCTCTCCATCGCCACGCCGAGAGCGCTGAAGACGAAGAACAGCACGATCTGCTGCCGCGTGCGCGAGGCGCGGTCACGGTAGGCGAAGAAGCGGAAGCCGAGGTAGTTGGTGCCCATGGCGACGATGCTGGCGAGCACGGTCGCCGTCATCGGGGCCCACGTCAGACCGTGCAGCAGGAAGTTGAAGACAAGGAAGTTGACCGCGACACCGCTGCCGCCGACGACCCCGAACTTGGCCACCTCGACCGCGAACCGCCGGGCCCGGGCGAGCGCCGGGGCGGGGGCGGGGACGACGGTCTGGGCAGCCGGGCTGACGACCGGGGGCCGTTGCTCGGTGAGGTTCACAGTCACGGGTAGGGGTCCTCCACACTCGTCCGACGATCACGCCAAACCCTCTGCCAAGCGTCCCGTTTAACAGGAGAGGGTAAGTTCAACACTGGAATTTTCCAAAGTAATGGCAAGAAAGGCGTACGTGGCGAGCGCCGTGGGCAGTATCACTGGATACGCGAACGGGGGCGCCCCCAACCCAGGGGGCGCCCCCGCCGTCGTCCCGGCAGTACCGGACTACCGGCAGTACCGGACTAGCTGTGCGTCCGCAGCAGCGTCCGCATCGTGCGCATCGCGACCGACAGGTTCGCGAGGTCGAACGAGTCCGAGTTGGAGATCTCGTCGAGGGTCGTGCGCGCCCGGGACAGGATCGCCGTGTTCCTCTCCTCCCAGCCCTTGAAGCGCTGCTCAGGCGTGGACTGTCCGTTGCCCACCGCCAGGATCTCGGCGGTCAGCCCCGCGTGGGCCGCGTACAGGTCCTCGCGGATCGCCGCGCGGGCCATCGACTGCCACCGGTCGGCGCGCGGCAGCTCGATGATGCGGTCCATGAGCTGGGTGATCCGGAGCCGGTCGGCGAGGTCGTAGTAGACCTCGGCGACGGCCATCGGGTCCTTGCCCGTGCGGTCGGCCACCGAGACGATGTCGAGCGCCGGGAAGGCGGAGGAGAACCCGGCCACGCGCGTGGCGAGTTCGTCCGGGACACCGGCACCCGCCAGCTCGTCGTAGATCTTCTGCCACCATTCCAGGTCCGCGCCCCGCAGCAGCTTCGGCAGCTCGCTCCACACCTGCTCGACACGGTCCTTGAAGAACTCGATCGTCCCGGTGAGCTCCAGCGGCTGCGGCCGGTTGTTGAGCAGCCAGCGCGTGCCGCGCTCGACCAGTCGGCGGGAGTGCAGGCGGATACGGGTCTGGACGTCCGCGTCGACCTTGTTGTCGAGGGCCTCGACCGCGTCCCACACCGCGCCGGCGTGGAAGATCGCGCGGGACGCGGTCTGCGCCCGGACGATCTCCTCCAAAGAGGCGCCCGTCTCCTCCCGCAGACGGTGCAGGAAGCTCGTACCACCCGTGTTGACCGTGTCGTTGACCAGGAGGGTCGTCACGATCTCACGGCGCAGCGCGTGGTTGTCGATCTGCTCGGGGAACTTCTCGCGCAGCGCCGTCGGGAAGTACGCGTGCAGCAGGTTGCGCAGGTACGAGTCGTCCGGCAGCGGCGTCTCCAGCAGCTCCCTGGAGACCGTGATCTTGGTGTACGCCAGCAGGACGGCCGTCTCCGGGCCGGTCAGGCCCTGTCCGGAGGTCAGCCGCTCGCGAATCTGCCGCTCCGTGGGCAGGAACTCCAGCGCCCGGTCGAGGTGGCCCTCGCGCACCAGGTGACGCATGAAGCGCTGCTGCGCGTGCAGCATGTCCTTGGACTGGAACAAGGCGTTGGCGATCGCCACGTTCTGCGCGTAGTTGTTGCGCAGCACCAGCGTGCCGACCTCGTCGGTCATCTCAGCGAGCAGCTGGTTGCGCTGCTTGACGGTCAGGTCGCCGTTCGCCACGACCGAGTTGAGCAGGATCTTGATGTTCACCTCGTGGTCGGAGGTGTCCACGCCCGCGCTGTTGTCGATGGCGTCCGTGTTGATCTTGCCGCCGTGCTGCGCGAACTCGATCCGGCCGAGCTGGGTCAGGCCCAGGTTGCCGCCCTCGCCGACCACCTTGACGCGCAGGTCACGGCCGTCCACGCGGATGGAGTCGTTGGCCTTGTCGCCGACGTCCGCGTTCGACTCGGCCGACGCCTTCACGTATGTGCCGATGCCGCCGTTCCACAGCAGGTCCACCGGCGCCTTGAGGATCGTCTTCATCAGGTCGGCCGGGGTCATCTTGGTGACTGCGCCCTCGATGCCGAGCGCCTCACGGACATGCGCGTTGATCGGGATCGACTTGGCCGAACGGGGGAAGACCCCGCCGCCGGCCGACAGCAGATCGGTGTTGTAGTCGGCCCACGAGGAGCGCGGCAGGTCGAACAGACGCCGACGCTCGGCGTACGAGGCCGCCGCGTCCGGGTTCGGGTCGATGAAGATGTGCCGGTGGTCGAAGGCCGCGACCAGGCGGATGTGCTCGGACAGCAGCATGCCGTTGCCGAACACGTCACCGGACATGTCACCGATGCCGACCACGGTGAAGTCCTCGGCCTGGGTGTTCACACCCAGCTCCCGGAAGTGCCGCTTCACCGACTCCCAGGCGCCGCGGGCGGTGATGCCCATCTTCTTGTGGTCGTAGCCCGCCGAGCCGCCGGAGGCGAAGGCGTCGCCCAGCCAGAAGTTGTACTTCTCGGCGACCTCGTTGGCGATGTCCGAGAAGGTCGCCGTGCCCTTGTCGGCCGCGACCACGAGGTAGGTGTCGTCCGAGTCGTGCCGGACCACGTCCGCGGGCGGCACGACCTCGCCGGCCACCATGTTGTCGGTGATGTCGAGCAGCGCCGAGATGAACGTCTTGTAGCTGCGGATGCCCTCCGCGAGCCATGCGTCGCGGTCCACGGCCGGGTCCGGCAGCTGCTTGGCGACGAAGCCGCCCTTGGCGCCGACCGGCACGATGACGGTGTTCTTCACCATCTGCGCCTTGACCAGGCCGAGGATCTCGGTACGGAAATCCTCACGCCGGTCGGACCAGCGCAGACCGCCTCGCGCGACCTTGCCGAAGCGCAGGTGCACGCCCTCGACGCGCGGCGAGTACACCCAGATCTCGTACGCCGGACGCGGGGCCGGCAGGTCCGGGATGGCCTGCGGGTCGAACTTCATGGAGATGTACTCGTGCGGCTTGCCGCCCGCGGCCTCCTGGAAGAAGTTCGTGCGCAGGGTGGCCTTGATGAGGGTCAGGAAGGAGCGCAGGATCCGGTCCTCGTCGAGCGAGGCGACCTGGTCGAGCGCGGCGTCCAGCTCCTCGAGGAGGGCGTCGGTCAGCTCCAGTCCGGCGCGCTGACGCTCGGGCGACATCCGCGCCTCGAAGAGCGAGATCAGCAGCCGGGTGGTGTGGACGTTGTTTCGGAGGGTGTCCTCCATGTAGTCCTGGCTGAAGGTCGAACCGGCCTGGCGCAGGTACTTGGCGTACGCGCGCAGCACCATCGCCTGCCGCCAGGTGAGCCCGGCGCCCAGCACGAGGGCGTTGAAGCCGTCGTTCTCGGCCCGGCCGGTCCAGGTGGCGGCGAAGGCGTCCTGGAACCGCTCACGGGCGTCGTCGCCGAGGTAGTCGCCGTTGCCGATCACGGACTTGGGCAGTCGCAGCCCGAAGTCGTAGATCCACGAGGTCGTGCGGTCAGAGCAGCGCAGTTCGTACGGGCGCTCGTCGATGACCTCGACGCCGAGCCGGTTGAGCACGGGCAGGACGGCGGAGAGGGAGACGGCCTCGCCCCTGCGGTAGATCTTGAAGCGGCGCTCGCCGGGGCCGACGCCCACGGGCTCATACAGGCTGAGGGCGAAGCTCTTGCCGCCCTCCTTGGTGCTGAGCTGTTCGAGGTGGACGAGGTCGGATACCGCGGCGCGCGGGGTGTGGTCGGCCTTGTAGCCCTCGGGGAAGGCGTTGGCGTAGCGGCGCTGCAGTTCGGCGGCGCGCTCCTCGCCGCATTCGGCGTTGAGCGCCTCGTTGAAGGCGTCGGCCCAGGAGCGGGCGGCCTCCACGAGCCGCGCCTCGATGCGCTCCTTGTCGGCGTCGGACAGCTGCGGCAGCTCGGTGCCCTGCGGGACACGGACCACGAAGTGCAGCCGGGAGAGGATCGACTCGGTGTTCCAGGCCGTGAAGTCGACGCTGGTGCCGCCGAGCTCCTCCTTCAGGATGTCGATGATCCGCAGCCGGACGCCCGTGGTGTAGCGGTCGCGCGGCAGGTAGACGAGGGCCGAGTAGTAGCGCCCGTATTCGTCCTGGCGCAGGTAGAGCCGCAGCCGGCGGCGCTCCTGGAGGTAGAGGACGGAGGTGACGATGGAGCGCAGCTCGTCGACCGGGGTCTGGAACAGCTCGTCGCGCGGGTACGTCTCCAGGATCTGGAGCAGGTCGCGGCCGTCGTGGCTGTTGGGTGAGAACCCGGCGCCCTTGAGCACCTCCTGGACCTTGCGCCGGATGACGGGCACACGGCGCACGGACTCGGTGTAGGCGGCGGACGAGAACAAGCCCAGGAAGCGGCGCTCGCCGATGACGTTGCCGTTCTCGTCGAACTTCTTCACGCCGACGTAGTCGAGGTACGACGGCCGGTGCACGGTGGCGCGGCTGTTGGCCTTGGTGAGAACCAGCAGCTTGTGCTCGCGTGCCTTGGCGCGGGCGTCGGCGGGCAGCCGCTCGAAGGACGGGCTCACCGGGTGGCTGTCGTCGCCCGCGTGGTGGGGGTCCGATCGCAGTATCCCGAGCCCGGTGCCGGGCACCGCGGCCAGCGAGTCGTCCTCGCGCAGCTCGTACTCGCGGTAGCCGAGGAAGGTGAAGTGGTCGTCGGACAGCCAGCGCAGCAGCTCGCGGGCCTCCTCGACCTCCGCCTGCGGCAGGTCTGTCGGCACGGTCTCCTTCGCGAGCCCCTCGGCGATGCGCAGCGCCGACTCGCGCATCTTCTCCCAGTCCTCGACGGCCTCGCGGACGTCGGACAGGACGCGCAGCAGATCGGCGGTGATCTGCTTCAGGTCGGAGCGGTCGGTCTCGCGGTCGATCTCCACGTGGATCCAGGACTCGACGTGCGCGTCGTGCGGCAGTTCGCCACTGGACGCCTCGGGCAGCACCTCGAGCAGCTTGCCGGTCAGATCGCGGCGGACGACGAACTGGGGATGGATGACGACGTGGATGCCGCGGCCCTGCCGCGACAGCTCATTGGTGACCGAGTCGACGAGGAACGGCATGTCGTCCGTCACGACCTCGACGACGGAGTGGCTGGAGGTCCAGCCGTTCTCCTCGACCGTCGGGGTGTGGACCCGCACGTTGGCCGTGCCCTGCGGGCGCATTTCGGCCAGTCTGTAGTGCGAGAAGGCGGCTCCGAAGACGTCCACCGGGTCGCGGTCGGTCAGGTCCTCCGGTGCGGTGTGCAGGTAGTAGCGCTGGAGGAACGCGAGCACGGTGTCCCGGTCCGGGGTGCCCTCACTCGTCGTCCCAGTCGGTAGGTGCCCCCCGACCGGGCTGTTCTCAGCTACCCGGGCGGCCCTTTCGAGCAGCTCGGCCTTGGCTTCGTCCAGCTTGGTCTGCATTGTCCTCTGGCTCCTGTCGCGCGCCGTTGCGTGACGTAGAAGGAAGTACGGTCTCTTCTCCGACGTAACGCCGTGACGCGGGGTGTCCGGTCTGGCTCGACGCTATGCCGCTTGGAGAGATGAGCGAGGGGTTATCGGCCATTTCCGGCGCCCTCGGCGACTGTGACGCTGCTCTCGGCGCACTGTGCGCCTCCTGCGTCCCCGGCGCCCCGGTTGCCCTGCCGGACGCCTGCGGCGCCCTTTCCGACCGGCCTCGCCTGTGAAGACCAGCGACCGCCGCCCGGTCACGGATGTGGTCCGTGCTCACCGGGCGCAAGGCAGGGACGACAACGTCCCCGCGACGTATCGCGCTGATCACGCCACAAGGCTATCGCTCTCCACGGGGGGCACGTCATGAGCCGTATGTGTACAAAACAGGGGGGCGAACTTTGACGTTCTGCACAGGGGCACGGAGGGCGATGCCGTGCAGGGCCTTCGGTGCGAGCATGGCTGTACGAGCACTACTGGGCAGTACGCCGCAGTACCAGGCCGTACGAGACCCCTTGGCAAGCGCCCTCGAACCGGGCACGTTGCCAGAAGCATCCGGCGGAGCCGCCCGCACGACCGAGGGGAGCGCACCGAACATGACGCAGAAAATCCTGATCGTCACCGGCGACGCGGCTGAATCACTGGAGGTCCTGTACCCCTATCAGCGCCTGCGCGAGGAGGGGTACGAGGTCCACATCGCGGCCCCCACCCGCAAGAAACTCCGCTTCGTCGTCCACGACTTCGAACCCGGCTTCGACACCTACACCGAGAAACCCGGCTACAGCTGGCCCGCCGACATCGCCTTCTCCGAGGTCGACCCCGGTGAGTACGTCGCCCTGGTCATCCCGGGCGGGCGTGCCCCGGAGTACCTCCGCAACGATCCCGAGCTCCGCAAGATCCTCAAGTCGTTCTTCGACACCGACAAACCGGTCGCACAGATCTGCCACGGCCCCCTGCTCACCGCCGCGGTGGACGCCCTGCGCGGTCGGCGCGTCACGGCCTATCCCGCCCTGGAACTGGACATGCAGGCGGCCGGTGCCACCTTCCAGGACGCCGAGGCGGTCGTCGACGGCACCCTGGTCTCGTCCCGCGCCTGGCCGGACCACTCCCGCTGGATGCGCGAGTTCCTCACGGTCCTGCGGGCGAAGGCGCCGGTGACCTGAGCTTCCGCATCCACCCCGGTGCGGCGCCCTTCAGCGGGGCGCCGCGCCTCTTCATGCCGCCAGCCGCTCTGCCTCCGCGACCGCCTCCTCCAGGGTGTCGACCACCGGTACGCCGACCTCTTCGAGGCTGACGCGGCTGTGGGAGCCACCGGTGTACAGCACGGCCTGCGCTCCGACGTGCCGGGCGGCGACCGCGTCGTCGGCGGCGTCCCCGATCACCACCGTGCGCCCCGGCTCGACACCGTCGAGCGCCCGTATGTGCCGGACCATGTGCTCGGACTTGCTGCCGCCGGAGGGACCGGTGCGTCCCTCGACCCGTATGAAGTGCGCCTCGATCCCGAACGCCCGGACCAGCGGGACGAGTTCGTCGTGCACGTACATGCTCAGGATCGACTGGCTGCGGCCCGCCGACCGCCATCCCGCGAGCAGATCCGTCGCACCGACAGTCAGCCCGCACCCGAGCCGGTGCTCCGCGTAGTAACGGTGGAAGGTCTCGTCCATGACCTCCCACTCCGCGTCCGTGGGCAGCCGGCCCATCAGCCGCTCGTAGAACTTCGGCACCGGCACGCAGTACAGCGCCCGGTACCGCTCCAACGTGATGGGCTCAAGGCCCAGCTCGGCGAACGCCGCGTTCGTCGCCCCGATGATCGCGTCATTGTCGTGGAACAGCGTCCCGTTCCAGTCCCAGACAATGTGCGCGCTTCCATACGTCCCCATGCCGAAAACGTACCCGGCCCCACTGACAATCACCTGCGCCCCACCCTGGGGCTCCACAAAAGGCCAGGTCAGCTGCCCAGTCCCACCAGATTCGGGATTTCCTGCGTCGCATACCAGAGCAGTTCGTGGTCCTCGGCGCCGTCCACGACGAACTGAGCGTCGTCGTCCCCGCCGTCCGCCGCCTCCAGCGCCTCGGCCGCCGCGGTCACGTCCGCCTCCGCTTCGGCCGCGTCGACATGCACGGCGGCCGCCTTGGCCAGCGGCACGGTCCCGGCGACGCGCACCTCGCCGAGCGCAGCCGGATCGAGGCCCCGGTCGGGATCGGCCATCGCCGCGCCGTCCGGTACGTCGACGGCGACGACGACCCGCCGCCGCGGTGCCCCCGGCTCCGCCGCCAGCAGCCGCAGGGAGGCCAGCGCGGAGCGGCTCAGCGCCGCGTACTCCAGTTCCTCGATGTCGTCGGAGAGGTACCACTCGCGCAGCGCGGGCGTGACGGCGTAGGCGACGACCGGTCCCGCGCCCAGCTCACCCGTCTTGTACGCGTCGGCGAGACCGGGGAGGGTCAGGGGGACGTAGACGCGCATGGCGAGCCGCTTTCGTAGTCGGTAAGGGCGGCCGGACGGCCCGGCAAGGGCACCGCGGAGATCGTTCCCGCGCCTCCGGCGAGTCATCCCAGGATACGTGCGGGCGTCCCCCTTCGGGCCCCGGCCGCGCCCTTCCGCGACGTCAACGAGAACGCTCACGAATAGCCCGGTACACCCCGGCCCTCCCACGGATTCCCGCCCCGCCCCTCACCCTGATAGGTGAACCTTCCGGCCACCCCGGCGCGCGCCCGTCTTCCTTGCAGGCCCGACCGTCCGCCTCGTACAAGATCCCCACCAAGAAGTTACCGACCGGTATGAACCGGTCCGGCGAAACGGGGATCCCGTATGAACAAGGTGATGACCAGGAACGGATCGACGGCCAGGAGCGGTGCGACAGCCGGGAACCGTGCGACGGCCGGTAACGGTGCGACCGCCAGGAGCGGTGCCACGGCCGGGAGCGGTGCGAGGGCCGGGAGCGGTGCCACGGCCGGGAGCGGTGCGAGGGCCGGGAGCGGTGCGAGGGCCGGGAACGGTGCCACGGCCGGGAACGGTGCCACGGCCGGGAACGGTGCCACGGCCGGGAACGGTGCCACGGCCGGGAGCGGTGCCACGGCCGGGAGCGGTGCGAGGGCCGGGAACGGTGCCACGGCCGGGAACGGTGCCACGGCCAGCAGCGGTGCGACAGCCGGCAACGGGGCGACGGCCATGAACGGGACGATGACGAGGACGAAGCGTCAGCCGGGCGGTCGCCCGCCGGTCCGCCACGACACCCGCCGCCCGGGCGGCACGCCCCGCCGCACGGCGCCGGGACAGGGCACCTCCAGGGCGACCGCACCCGGCGTCCCGAGTGCGACCGCACCCGGCGTCCCGAGCCGGCCCGGCCCCGTCCCCCAGCCCCGCCCCACGGACGTCTTCGCCGACCGCCTGGTGTCCGTGCTGAGCGGTCAGCGCCCGGTGCACAGCATGCTCCGCCACACCGTCGGCCGGGCCTACGACGAGCTGGCCTGGCTCGCCGAACGCGGCCCGCTGCGCACCCGTGGCACCCGTCCGGTCGTCCGCGACATCGGCTACTTCGTCCCGCGCCCCGGCGCCATCGAGGCCTTCGCCCGCATCGGCGCGGGCGACCAGCTGCGCGCGATGGCGTTCCGCCTGGAGTGCGGCCCCGACCACCGCTGGCGCTGCACGGCGGTGGAACTGGGCGGGCCGCGAATGCCGCGGACGGACGACGACTGAGGCGGCGTCAGAGACGGCCGACGCAAGCACACGAGGAGCCGGGCACCTCAGGTGCCCGGCCCCTCGTCACGGCTGTATCGCCCGAGGCAGCGTCACTTCTTGCGGCGGCGTCCGCCCTTGGCCTGCTTGCGGCGCTCCGCGCGCGTGAGGCCGTCCGCCTCCGAGCGCACCGGCTCGTCGTCGTTGGCGAAGTCGCCCTCGACGATGCCGCCCTCACCGTCCACCGTCGGCGCGGAGAAGTGCAGCCGGTCGCGGCGCTGCGGGGCGTCGAGGCCCTTGGCGCGGATCTCCGGACGGGCCGCTTGCGCGGCCACCGCCTCCTCCTTCTCGAGGGACGGCTTGGCGTCCTCGACGGGGACCTCCTCGACCTGCTGCTCGACCTGGACCTCCAGGTTGAACAGGTAGCCGACGGACTCCTCCTTGATGCCGTCCATCATGGCGGAGAACATGTCGAAGCCTTCGCGCTGGTACTCGACCAGCGGGTCCTTCTGCGCCATCGCGCGCAGGCCGATGCCCTCCTGGAGGTAATCCATCTCGTAGAGGTGCTCGCGCCACTTGCGGTCCAGGACGGACAGCACGACCCGGCGCTCAAGCTCACGCATGATCTCGGAGCCGAGCTGCGCCTCACGCTGCTCGTACTGCTCGCGAATGTCGTCCTTGATGGACTCGGCGATGAACTCGGCAGTCAGCCCGGCCCGGTCGCCGGCCGCCTCCTCCAGCTCGTCGATGGTGATCTTCACCGGGTAGAGCTGCTTGAAGGCGCCCCACAGCCGGTCCAGGTCCCACTCCTCGGCGAAGCCCTCGGCGGTCTCGGCGCCGACGTACGCGTCGATCGTGTCGTCCATGAAGTGCTGCACCTGCTCGTGCAGGTCCTCGCCCTCCAGGACGCGGCGCCGCTCGCCGTAGATGACCTCGCGCTGCCGGTTGAGGACCTCGTCGTACTTGAGGACGTTCTTCCGGGTCTCGAAGTTCTGCTGCTCGACCTGCGACTGGGCGGACGCGATCGCGCGCGTGACCATCTTGTTCTCGATCGGCACATCGTCCGGGACGTTCGCCATCGACATGACGCGCTCGACCATCTGGGCCTTGAACAGACGCATCAGGTCGTCGCCCAGGGAGAGGTAGAAGCGGGACTCGCCGGGGTCGCCCTGACGGCCGGAGCGACCGCGCAGCTGGTTGTCGATGCGGCGGGACTCGTGGCGCTCGGTACCGAGGACGTAGAGGCCACCCAGCGCCTCGACCTCGTCCTTCTCGGCCTTGACCGCCTGCTCGGCCTTCTCCAGGGCGGCGGGCAGGGCCTGGGCCCACTCCTCGATGTGCTCCTCGGGGTCGAGCCCGCGCTGGCGCAGCTCGGCGTCGGCGAGGTCCTCGGGGTTGCCGCCGAGCTTGATGTCCGTACCACGACCGGCCATGTTGGTGGCGACGGTCACAGCGCCCTTGCGGCCGGCCTGGGCGACGATCACCGCCTCGCGGTCGTGCTGCTTCGCGTTCAGCACCTCGTGCTGGATGCCGCGCTTGCTCAGCTGCTGGGAGAGGTACTCCGACTTCTCGACCGACGTCGTGCCGACGAGAATCGGCTGGCCCTTCTCGTGCTTCTCGGCGATGTCGTCGACGACCGCCTCGAACTTCGCGACCTCGGTGCGGTAGATCAGGTCCGACTGGTCCTTGCGGATCATCGGCTTGTTGGTCGGGATCGGGACCACGCCGAGCTTGTAGATCTGGTGGAACTCGGCGGCCTCGGTCATGGCCGTACCGGTCATGCCGGAGAGCTTGCCGTAGAGGCGGAAGAAGTTCTGGAGGGTGATCGTGGCGAGCGTCTGGTTCTCGTCCTTGATGTCCACCCCTTCCTTCGCCTCGATCGCCTGGTGCATGCCCTCGTTGTAGCGACGGCCGGCGAGGATACGGCCCGTGTGCTCGTCGACGATCATGACCTCGCCGTCGATGACGACGTAGTCCTTGTCCCTCTTGAAGAGCTCCTTCGCCTTGATGGCGTTGTTCAGGTAGCCCACCAGCGGGGTGTTCACCGACTCGTAGAGGTTGTCGATGCCCAGCCAGTCCTCGACCTTGGAGACGCCGGACTCGTGGATGGCGACCGTGCGCTTCTTCTCGTCGACGTCGTAGTCGCCGGTCTCCTCGAGGCCCTTGAGGGGGTTGCCCGCCTCGCCCTTCTTCAGGCGCGTGACCAGCTTGGCGAAGTCGCCGTACCACTTGGTGGCCTGGTCGGCGGGACCGGAGATGATCAGCGGCGTACGGGCCTCGTCGACGAGGATGGAGTCGACCTCGTCGACGATCGCGAAGTTGTGGCCGCGCTGGACGAGCTCGTCCTTGGACCACGCCATGTTGTCGCGGAGGTAGTCGAAGCCGAACTCGTTGTTCGTGCCGTACGTGATGTCACACGCGTACTGCTCGCGGCGCTGCGCCGGGGTCATGTTCGCGAGGATGCAGCCGACACTCAGGCCGAGGAACCTGTGGACGCGGCCCATCATCTCGGAGTCGCGCTCGGCCAGGTAGTCGTTGACCGTGACGATGTGGACGCCGTCTCCGGAGAGGGCGTTCAGATACGCGGGCAGGGTGCCGACGAGCGTCTTGCCCTCACCGGTCTTCATCTCGGCGACATAGCCGAGGTGGAGCGCGGCTCCGCCCATCAGCTGCACGTCGTAGTGCCGCTGGCCGAGGACGCGCTTGGCGGCCTCACGCACGGTGGCGAAAGCCTCGGGCAGCAGGTCGTCGAGGCTTTCGCCGTCGGCGAACCGCTGCTTGTACTCATCGGTGAGGGCCCGCAGCTCGGCGTCGGAGAGGTCGACGAAGTCCTCTTCGATGGAGTTGACCTGGTCCGCGATGCGGTGCAGCTTGCGCAGGATCTTGCCTTCGCCTGCACGCATGATCTTCGAGAGGACGGACACGGGGGTTTGTCTCCTTGCCGGTCGGGCCTGGGACGGTCGGTTACGTATGACAGCTTGAGCAACGGCCATCGTAAGCGAGGACCCCACTTCGCCGGGAGGTCTGCCGGTGACAGCCACTAGGACAACGGACGGGCGAGGCGGAAGGTGCCGCATCGTGGCCACGAAAAGTGACGGGGCTCTCACGCGCCGATGAGCGGCAAATGCTGAAGAACATCGGCGTGGCGGGGTCGCCGCCGTGTGACGGTGGACTGATAAGAAAGCCATGGCGGTGCGGCGGGAGCGCGAGCAGAATCGGTCGATGGACCCCGTCACCCTGACCACCGGACGTCTCCTGCTGCGCACCGTGGGCCCGCAGGACATCGACGCGGTGTACGAAGCCGTCCAGGACGCCGACATCCAGCGCTGGACCACGATCCCGTCGCCGTATCTGCGCGAGCACGCGGAGGGGTTCGTCGGACAGCTCGCGCCCGACGGCTGGGCGGACGCCTCGATGTTCACGTTCGGCGTCTTCCTTCCCTCCGCGGAGCTGGTGGGCATGCTCAGCCTGACGATGCGCGCGCCGGGCGTCGCCGAGGTGGGCTTCTGGACGGCAAAGGAACACCGGGGCAACGGCTACACCACGGAGGCGACGCTCGCCGCGTCACGCTGGGCCTTCACCCACCTGCCGGTCGACCGCGTGGAGTGGCGCGCCGAGGTGGGCAACGAGGGCTCCCGGGCCGTCGCGGAACGCGCGGGCTTCACCATCGAGGGCATCCTGCGCTCCGCGATCATCAACAAGGGGGTGCGCCGGGACTGCTGGGTGGGCTCACTCCTGCCGTCGGACCTGGGTCTGCCCTCGACGGCGCAGTATCTGCCGGCACCTGCACGGCGGTCGTAGCCGCGGGCGTCCTCCCGGGACCGAAACCCCGGTTCAACCCGCGTTGTCAGTACCACCGCCTACGGTGTGGGCATGCCGAGTCTCCCGCGCCCCGCCACCGAACTGACCGCAGACGAAGCCCGCCGTATCGCCCTGCGGGCCCAGGGCTTCCTGGGCGCCCCCGACCGCAGGGGCGGCGTCCGCGGCGTGCTGCGCCACCTCGGCGCGGTCCAGCTCGACACCATCTCGGTCCTCGCCCGCTCCCACGAACTCATCCCGTACGCCCGCCTGGGCGCCCTGGGCCGCAAGACGGTCGACTCGGCCTACTGGACGCCGTCGGCGGAGGGCACGACCCCGGCCCGGCCCCACGCGTTCGAGTACTGGTCCCACGCCGCCTGCATCCTTCCCATCGAGGAGTGGCCGCACTTCGCCTTCCGCCGCCGCGCCTACCGCTCCCGCCCGCACTGGAACCACACGCTCCCGGACGGGGTCTACGACCAGGTCATCAAGCAGCTGCGCACCGAAGGCCCCCTCACGGCCACGGACTTGGGCGGCGCCAAGAAGACCAGCGAGTGGTGGGACTGGTCCGGTACCAAGGTCGCGGTGGAGCGCGCGCTGATGTACGGCGAGGTGGTGTGCGTCGAGCGCCGCGGCTGGAAGCGTGTGTACGACCTCGCCGAGCGCGCCGTCCCCGAGGAGCTGCTGAACGACGAGCCGGCCGACGTCGAGTGCCTGCGCCGTCTCGTGCGGCTCGCCGGCCAGTCCCTCGGTGTGGGCACGCGCGCGGACATCGCGGATTACCACCGGCTCAAGGGCGAGCAGGTCGACCAGGTGATCGCGGACTCGGGCCTGGTTCCGGTGACGGTCGAGGGCTGGGGCAAACCGGCCTGGGCGGACCCGGCCGCTCTGGAGATCCCGCCGCGCGGGCGCCACCGTACGACGCTCCTGTCGCCGTTCGACTCCCTGATCTGGGAGCGGGCGCGCACGGAGCGGATCTTCGGCTTCACGCACCGCCTGGAGGCGTACGTCCCCAAGCCGAAGCGGGTGTACGGCTACTTCGCGATGCCGGTCCTCGCCGGCGGCCGGCTGGTCGGCCGAGTGGACCCCGCGCGTGAGGGCCGCACGCTGGTCGCCAAGCAGGTGACGCTGGACGATCGCCGGGCGGTCCCGGCGGTGGCCCAGGCCCTGCTGGAGGCGGCGGCCTGGGTGGACTGCACGAACGTACGTGTGGAGCGGGTGGACGCCCCGGCCCTGCGCGAGCCCCTCGCCCGGGAGCTGGCCCGCGCCCTGGACTGACCGCCGGGCACGTCCGGCTCGCCAGGGACCGGCCCGCTAGCGGATCTCGAGGATCTTCTCCCGC
Organism: Streptomyces sp. NPDC001634; assembly: GCF_040298185.1. Classification (NCBI taxonomy): domain Bacteria; kingdom Bacillati; phylum Actinomycetota; class Actinomycetes; order Kitasatosporales; family Streptomycetaceae; genus Streptomyces; species Streptomyces sp. NPDC001634. The sequence goes on from NZ_JBEOZU010000133.1 coordinate 16,302, forward strand.
ATCGCATAGACCACGGCCTCCATCCTGGAGTGCAACTGCAGCTTCTCCAGGATGTTGCGCACATGGTTCTTCACGGTGTTCTCGGAGATGAACAACTGCTTGGCGATGTCCCGGTTGTTCATTCCGGTGGCGACGAGCTTGAGGACCTCCAGCTCCCGGTCGGTGAGCCGGGGCGCCGGCACCAGTCGGCGCTCATCGGTCCGCTGGATCATCGACTTGAACTCGGTGAGGAGCTTCGACGCCATGGAGGGGCTGATCTGCGACTGGCCGTCGGCAACCGCACGAATGGCCGTGGCCACCTCGTCGGTGGAGATCTCCTTGAGCAGGTAACCGGTCGCGCCGGCCTTGATCGCGTCGTAGAGATCGGCCTCTTCGTCGCTGATCGTCAGCATGATGATCTTCGCGCTGGGCGCCACCTCCTTGATGGAGGTGCACGCCTCGATCCCGCCCCGCTTGGGCATCCGCACGTCCATCAGCACGATGTCGGGCAGCAGATCGGCCGCCTTGTCGACCGCCTCCGCACCGTCCCCCGCCTCGCCGACGACCTGGATGTCCTCCTCGGCCGCGAGCACGATCTCCAGGCCGCGGCGGAAGAGGGCGTGGTCGTCCACGACCAGGACACGGATCGGCTCCTTGCGTGGAGAGCCCGCCTCCGGGCCCATGCCGACGACGCCGTCGTCGGCATCCCCGTCACGCATCGGTCCGAAGCTGTCCGCCATCGTTCCTCCCCCTGAAGGCTGTGGCCTGTGGTCCTGTGCCATCGCCAACCCAAGGCAACGACCCACCGGTTGGGCCGTTGCGGCCATGATTTCATGCCCGGGCGACACTCAGGTGACAGAGCGCGGTGCGAAGTGGTCGCACACCGGTGCCCCTGGGGGCGCACGGGCTCACCAGGGGCACCGGTCCACTCATCACCCGGCGGGGTCAGCCGCCGAGCACTCCGCCCGCATTCGCCGACTGGGCCACCATCTGGTCCGTGCTGAGGTGGATGACGCCGTAGTCGTAGGCGTGTCGTCGGTAGACGACGCTGGGTTGCTTGGTCTCGGAGTCGACGAACAGATAGAAGTCGTGCCCGACCAACTCCATTTCGTAGAGCGCCTGGTCGAGCGACATCGGGGACGCGACGTGGGTCTTCTCACGGACGACGAGGGGGCCTTCGCCCTTCACCTCGAGCGATCCGATCTTCTTGGTCGGTACGCCGTCCGGCTCCTCCTCCACCACGACGCTGCCGTTGCCGTTGAGCGTCGCGGCACCCGGGACGTGGTCCGGCACCTCGGCTGCCGTGAGCCTGCGGACCCCGCGGCGAGTGTGGCGCTTGTCGTGCTGCTTGCGCAGCCGGGCCTCGAGCTTCTCCGCCGCCAGGTCGAGTGCCGCGTACGGATCGCTTGCCGCTGCCTCCGCCCGGATCACCGGACCGCGGGAGCGGAGCGTGATCTCCACTCGGTCGGAACGGTCGGCCTGTCGGGGGTTGGGCTCCTTGGACACCTCGACGTCGAGGCTGATCACCTTGCCATCGAGCTTCTGGATCTTGTCCAGCTTCAGCTTCTCGGCCACGTGCTTCCGGAACCGCTCGGGCACCTCGGTCTTGCGGCCCTTGACGACGATGTCCACGCAGAACTCCGTTCCCGGATCGCTCCGCTTCCCTGGCGGTGCGGAGCATCTCCCTTGTGCACCAGGCTCCGGTGAGTACCGGAACCGCGGACTCGGTGACTTCCACCTCCTCCTCCCCCGTGGGCGGGATCTCGACCCCACCACTGCGGGTGATTGCAGAAAACCCGCAGCAAGGCATTCGGATAAGCGGGGGATGGCCTGCGCCTTTCCCTCACAACCGAACATATCTCGCCCGGCCGGATGTCGTCACCCTCTACTGCCGCGTACCTCCGTTCAGGAGAATTGACCTGCTCATTACCTGCAACGATGCAAGTTCGCAGTCAGTTCCGGTTCATTTCGAAAGAATCCAGCGGCGCGGCGACCACCGCCGCGCAGATCCACTCTCCAACGCCGTTACCAGCAGCTATTCCGTGCGGCGCCCCGGTGCGGCGCGCCGCTGCCGCCGTCTCCACTGTTCTCTGTTCCCCCGTTGCTTCCCCTGCCGCGCACGTATACACATCCGTATCCGCCATCTCCGCGACCCCGAGCGCCGTCCGGACGGCGCGGGCCGCCTCCGCCAGCGAGGCGCCCGTCGTCATCAGATCATCGACCAGGACGACCCGCCCGCCGGCCAGCAGCCGGGCGCCCCCTGCGGCCACCTCCAGGGCGCCCGCGAGATTCACCAGCCGCTGCCGGGAGCTGAGCCCCGACTGGTCGGCCACGGCCCGCTGCTGCCGCAGCAGGGCCACCACCCGGGCCGCCGTCCCGGTCCGGCGCAGCTCTCCCGCAGCCGCGAGGGCGATCCGCCGCGCGGGATCGTGCCCCCTCGCCCGCACGGCCCGGCGCGAGGAGGGAACGGGCACGAGCAGCACGGGCCCCGGACCGCCACCGTTCCCGGACGGCCCGGAGCCCCCGTCGG
>NZ_JBEOZU010000134.1:0-18575 GCF_040298185.1 Streptomyces sp. NPDC001634
ACCGCATACGGCACACCCGGGCGCCGCCGCCGCGATCTCTCGTGGAGGCGGCGCCCGGGTGCGTACGGAGGGTGACGATGGTGATCCGGCTTGTGGTCGCCCTCGGGGAACGGCGCCGCGGTCGTCCCCGACCACACGGGGACGGTCGGCGGATGCAGCCGGAACCGGTGCGCGGCTTCCCTGATGGGGGCGAGGAAGGGCTCCAGCATCGGCGTGTGGAAGCCGGACCGGAACGGCAGCACCTGGCTGAGCACACCCTGGGCGCGGAAGGAGCGGACGAACTCCTTCATCGCCTCGTCCGGCCCGCACACCATCGACTGACCGGGCGCGTTGTCGTGGGAGAGCACGATGCCCGCGTCCGCCCACCCCTCGCCGAGGGCGGTCACCACGCGCTCGGCGGGCGCTCCTATCACGCCGAACGCAAGGCCCGGGACGGTCACCGAGTCGGGGTCGAACGACGCCATGAAGTCGTCGACTTCCGTCCCGGAGTACAGCCCGGCCGCCGCCATCGCCGTCCACTCGCCGACGCTGTGCCCGGCGACGGCATCCGGGACGACGCCCATACGGCGCAGCGCGGTGTCCAGGAGCCTGCCGACGCCGACGACGCCGAACCCGTGTCTGCCGACGTCGGAGACGTGGACCCGGTCGCCGGGCCGGGCGGCTGGTCCCCGGAGACCGGGCAGACCGAAGTGGGCCGCGATGTCGTCGACACGCGGTTCGAAGTCGCCTTCCAGTCCGGGGAAAACGAAGGCCAGTTTCCCGTTGCCCGCAGCTCCGAGCAGGGGCGCCGGCCGGAACCAGACGTCGCTGCGGCCGTTCCAGGCACGGCCCTTGGCGACCGCCCGGCGGGCCAGGGCGAGCCGTTTGGCGGTGGGGTCGACGACACCGAGCCGGGTCCGGCCCGCTTCCGGGTGCGTACCCGCGGGGTGGAGGCCGGAGGCGAGTACGGCCGGGTCGTCGGCGTCCAGTTGTGCGGCGAGGCGCTCGGGGCTGTCGGCGGCGAGCAGGAGCACCCGTTCCGGCTCGGCCACGGCGATCGTGGCGGTGCCGGTCAGGGGCCGGAGCGCCTCTGGCCTGGAAGTCCGGGCACCGGGTGCCTCCAGTACGACATGGGCGTTGATGCCGCCGAACCCGAAGGCGTTGACGCCGGCCCGCCTGACCGGTTGCTCAGGAGTGGTGTTCCAGGGGGCGGCCTTGTCCAGCGTCCGGAAGCGGGTCGCCGCGAGCGCGGGGTGCGGGTCGCCGCAGTGGAGGGTCGGCAGGAGCATTCCGTGGTGGACGGCGAGCGCCGCCTTGACCAGGCCGGCCACTCCGGCGGCGGGCATCGTGTGGCCGATCATCGACTTCACCGAACCGACCACCGGGCGTTCGTCGCGCAATCCGTCTCCCGGGCCGAACACCTCGGTGAGGGTGGCCAGTTCGGCAGCGTCCCCGGCCGGGGTCGCGGTGCCGTGGGCTTCAAGCAGACCGATCGACCCCGGCCGGGCGGGGTCGAGCCCCGCGGCCTCCCAGGCCCGGCGTACGGCATACGCCTGGCCGCCGGGGTCGGGGTTGACCAGACCGGAGGCGCGGCCGTCGCTCGCCACGCCGGTGCCCCGGATCACCGCGTAGATCCGGTCCCCGTCGCGCTCGGCGTCGGCCAGCCGCTTGAGCACCACCACACCGGTGCCCTCGCCGATCAGAATGCCGTCGGCGTCCCGGTGGAAGGGGCGGATGCGCTGGCTCGGGGATAGCGCGCGCAGCTGGGAGAAGACGCTCCACAGTGTGATGTCGTGACAGTGGTGCACACCCCCGGCGAGCATCACGTCACAGCGTCCGGCGGCGAGCTCGCCCACCGCCTGGTCGACGGCGACGAGCGACGACGCACAGGCGGCGTCCACGGTGTAGGCGGGGCCTCGCAGGTCGAGGCGGTTGGCGATGCGCGAGGCCGCGAGGTTGGGTACCAGGCCGATGGCCGACTCCGGGGTCACGGTCCCGAGCCGATCGGTGAACGCCGCACGGATCCGGTCGAGTTGGCCGCTGTCCAGATCGGGCAGCAACTCGCCCAGCGTGCGGACGAGTTGGCCGGCCGTACGAACCCGCTGATCGAGTCCGACCAGCCCGGGGGTGAGATAGCCGCCCCGGCCGAGGACGACGCCGATGCGGTGCCGGTCGGGCAGCCGGTCCTCACCACCCGCGTCCGCTATGGCCTCGGCGGCCACGTTCAGGGCGATGAGCTGGTCGGGCTCGGTGCCGGCCACGGAGTTCGGCATGATCCCGAACCGGGTGACCTCCACGTCGGCCAGGCCGTCGACGAATCCGCCGCGCCGGCAGTACACCTCGTGGGCGGCGGCGGGTCCGGTCGCGGAACCCGGACGGTAGTAGTCGGCGTCCCACCGGCCCTCGGGCACGTCGCTGATCGCGTCGACACCGTCCAGCAGGTTCCGCCAGTACGCATCCAGGCCGGCGGCGCCGGGCAGGAGGACCGCCATCCCGACGATGGCGACCGGAACTTGACGTCCCGTCAGTCGCGTTGTCATCTCACCAGCCCGAGGCGGTGTAGACGACGGCTCCGGCGGACTCGTCGCCCCAGGCGAGTTCGCGCAGCAGCGACGCGGTTCCCTCCTCCGGGTCGATGAGCTTGATCCCGCGCCTGCCGTACTCCCGTGCGAGTTCCGGAGTCACCATGCCGGTGTGACCGCCGGTGGGCGCCCACGGCCCCCAGTGGACGGTCAGTGCCCGGTGTCCGGTGCGGGCCGCCCAGGAGGCCCCGAGGCTCTGGAGAGCGTCGTTTGCGGCCGCGTAGTCGGCCTGGCCCCGGTTGCCGAGCACGCCGGAGATGCTGCCGAACAGCACGGCGAACGCGGGCCCGTTCGGCAGCTCCTCCACCGCCGCGAGCAGCGCCCCGGCTCCGGCCGTCTTCGTTGCGTACACGTGCTGGAAGGACTCGGCGGACTTCTCGGCGATCAGCCGGTCCTCGATCACACCGGCCGCGTACACGACGCCGTCGAGGCGACCGTGCTCGGCGTGGATCTCCTTGACCACTTGGAGCGCCGCGTCGTGGTCCCGGAAGTCCACGCAGCGGTACCGGGCCTGGCTGCCGAGTGCCGTGAGCTCCTCCAGGGTGGCGGCGATCTCGCGCTGGGCGAGGACGATCTCGGTGCTGCGGTTGATGTCGGCCGGGGAGAGGCCGCCGCGCACACGAGCGGCGAGCACGGCGCGCAACTCGGCGGGGGTCCGGGCGGCTGCCGTCGCCGGATCCTCCGGGCCGTTCGGCACGGGCGTCCTGCCGAGCAGTTCGATGCGGCAGCGGGAGGCCGAGGCGAGCGCGGCGGCGAACTTCGCGGTGATGCCCCGGGCCCCGCCGACCAGCAGCACGACGGAGTCGCGGTCGAGTCCGAGGGCAGCGGCCTCTGCGGCTCCGTCGCCGGCCGGTCCCGCACCGTTGGTGGCGAGCGTTCCGATCGGCGTCTCGACGAGTTCCAGCCCGTGGCGCCCGGATGCCGTACGCAGCACGACCGGCACGTCGCCTGGTGCGAGCAGTTCGGCGAGCAGGGCGTCGGCGACGGCCGAGGGCCCGGTGTCGCCGAGATCGATGACGCGGGCGACGGTCTCGGGGTATTCACGCGCGACGGTGCGGAACAGACCGTGCAGCCCCGCAGAGCGCAGGGACGGCAGATCCGGGAAGTCCCCCTGGGAGGGCCCTACGGCGAGCAACCAGCGTGGTTCGCGTCCCAGGGCGGCCTGGAACACAGGGAACGCGTCCGGCAGCACCGGCGGCCGGGCCGCAGCGAGGGAATCGAGGTACAGGACGCCGTCCACCCGGCCGTCGGCCTCCGTCAGCAGGTGTTCGGGGCCGAGGACCACGGCCTCGGCGCCGTACGAGGCGAGCCTGGTCGCGACCTCCCGGGACACGCTCCCGCTGTCGTCGTCACCGAGCAGGACGAACCGCGTGCCGGCCAGTACGGACGACGGGTCTCCCGGGCCGTCCTGCTGCTCCAGGAGCACGGGTTGGAGCCGGAATCGCCTGGGTGCCTCGCCGGTCGCAGCCCACGGCTCCTGCGGCTCTTCTCGGGTGTCCGGTCCGGTCCGGTCGGTCCCCGCCCGTTCCTCCGGTGGGTGGGGCCGGCCGTCGGGCACGGCCAGTCGTGCCGCGAGCCATGCGGTCACCGAGGCCGCTGTGCGGGCCTTCGTCAGCTCCTCCAGCTCCGCGTCGTCCAGACCGGCGACCTCTATGCCGCCCCCGGTTCCCAGACGTTCGGCCAGTTCACCGGCGATCTCCGCCCGCTTGATCGAGTCGATACTGAGGTCCGCCTCCAGGTCGAGGCCCGGCTCGAGCATGTCCATCGGATAGCCGGTCCGCTCGCTGATGATCTCCAGGACCGTCTGCAGCACGTCCGACTCCCTGACCACGGCAGGGGCGGAGGCGGACACGGGGTCGGGTTCGGGAGCCTGCTGCGTTACCGGCTGCCGGGCCACCGGCAGGCCGGCCGGTGCGGTCTGCGGACGCGGTATGGCCGGTGCGTGGGGGCCCACCTCAACGGGGCCGGGAATCCCCTCCCCCGGCATCGCGCCGAAGTAGGTCAGGAGCACATCGCGCTGGGCGGCGATCATCTCCCGGCTGGTGCGCAGGAATTCCGAGATCAGTGCGTCCCCGTCGGCCGGGACGCCGTACGAGCGGTTTGTCGTCACTGTCGTCTCCACGACTCGTCGGGCCGGTGCCAGTGCACCGGGGAGGAGTTCTCCGGCGGCGGTACGGACCAGGTGCCCGTCCACGGTCCAGCCGGGTCGCTCGGGCGCGGGGGTCCGCAGCGCGTCGACGGCGTCGCGTTCCCGGTACAGCCATGCGGTGCGTACGGGCAGCCCGGCCACGGCGAGTTGTGCCAGGGCGTCGAGCCATCCCCGCAGACCGCTGTCCGGACGCGGCTCGCACGCGACCGTGCGGTGCGGACGGTCGCCGAGGATCTGGGTGACCAGTCGGGTCAGGACGAAGCCCGGGCCCGCCTCGACGAAGACCCTCGCGCCGGCCTCGTACATCGCCTCGATCTGCGCGACGAACCCGACGGGGGCGCCGATCTGGGCGGCCAGTTCCGTACGGATCGCGTCGGCGTCGTCGCCGTACGGTTGCGCCGTGCGGTTGGACCACACCGGGAACTCGGGTGGGTGCACGGTCCGGCACGCGAGCGCCTCGGCGAACCGGTCGCCGGCACCGGCCACCAACGGGCTGTGGAAGGCGCAGGCCACGGGGATGCGCTTGGCACCGAATCCCGCCTCGCGCAGTAGCCGTACGGCGTCGGCGATGTCCTCCGTCGGCCCGGAGACCACGGTCTGCCGGGGCGCGTTGTGGTTGGCGACGACGACGGTGGCGGGTGCGCCCGCCTCGCGCAGCGCGCGTGCGACGTCCTCGGCGCCGCCCGCGACCGCGGCCATGGTCCCCGGCTCCTCACCGGCGGCCGTCAGGATCGCCGCCGCCCGTTCGGCGCTCAGTTCCAGCAGCGTCCTGGGGCCGATGGCTCCGGCGGCGCACAGGGCGACCAGCTCGCCGTAGCTGTGGCCGGCCGCCATGTCGGGCCGGACCCCGGCTGTGGTGAGCAGGGCGTGGGCGGCGAGTCCGGTGATGCCGAGGGCCGGCTGGGCGACCCGGGTGTCGGTGAGTGCGCTCTGCTGCCACTCGCGCGCCGCGTCGTCGAAGACGGTGGGCGGATACAGCACGTGGGCGTGGTCGCGGCCGAGTTCCAGGTAGTGCCGGAGTTCGGGGAACGCGATGAACACGTCGGCGAGCATGCCGGGCCGCTGGCTGCCCTGCCCCGGGAAGAGGAAAGCGACCTTGCCCTCTGTCTCCGGTCCGGCAGAGCCGACGGGCACCGATGCGGACCCTGTGGGGCCGTCCGCCCGTCCCTCGTCCGCGAGGTGGACTCCCCCGGCCGGGTCGTGCTCACCGGCCAGCGCCCTGCGCAGTTGTCCGATCAGCCCGTCCACGTCCGTGGCCACGATCGCGATCCGCACCGGCCCCTGAGAGGTGTCCGACCGGCGGGACGCGCCCAGCGCCAGATCACGCAGCCGCCACGGCCGGCCGGCCGCCTCCGCGGCCCGCAGTACGTCCTCGGCGGCCCGCCGGGCCGCCGCCCCGTCCTTCCCGCGAAACGTGAACAGCTCGGCGGGCCAGGCGTTCAGCCCTTGAGCCGGGGGAACGGCGTTGCCGTAAGCACCCAGCACCAGATGGAAGTTGGTCCCACCGAAGCCGAACGCGCTCACCCCGGCGACCCGTTCCTCCGCCGGAGCAGCCCAGGGCAGCGCCCGGGTGTGGAAGACGAACGGGCTGCTGTCCTCCTGCCAACCCGGGTTCGGCCGCTCCACATGCAAAGTGGGCGGCTTGACACCCGTGTACAGGGCCAGAACGGTCTTGATCAGACCCGCGAGCCCGGCGGCGCACTTGGTGTGCCCGATCTGTGACTTCACCGAACCGAGCGCGCACGCACCGGTCCTGGCCCCGGCTTCTGCGAACGCCTCGCTCAGGACGGTCAGTTCGGTACGGTCACCGACCACCGTCCCGGTGCCGTGCGCCTCCAGCAGGCCGACCTCGGCGGGTGAGACGCCCGCGTTGCGGTAGGCCCGCCGCAGCGCGGCACGCTGCCCCTCGGGACGGGGCGCGGTCAGTCCGAGTGAGCGGCCGTCGCTGGAACTGCCGAGTCCCTTGATCACACCGTAGATGCGGTCTCCGTCGCGCTCCGCGTCCGCCAGCCGCTTGAGGACGACGCACGCGACGCCCTCGCCCAGGGCGATGCCGTCCGCCGAACTGTCGAAGGCCCGTGACCGGCCGGTCGGGGACAGGGCATGCACCGAGGAGAAGAGCGCGTAGTCGTTGATGCCGTTGTGGAGGTCGGCACCGCCGCACAGGACCACGTCGCTGGTGCCCCCCACGAGTTCCTTGCAGGCGACGTCGACCGCGGCCAGCGACGACGCGCATGCCGCGTCGACGGTGTAGTTGGCCCCGCCGAGGTCGAGCCGGTTGGCGATCCGGCCGGAGATCACGTTGGCCAGCATGCCGGGGAAGGAGTCCTCGGTGAGCCGGGGCAGCTGCTCCTCCAGTCCCTCGGGAACCTTCCCGTAGTACGAGGGCAGCACGGCGCGCAGCGCAACCGCGTTGGAGAGGTCGCTGCCTGCTTCCGCACCGAAGACCACGGAGGTGCGCGAGCGGTCGAACTCCCGGCCCCGCTCGCCGTATCCGGCGTCCTCCAGGGCGCGCCGCGCGGCCTCCAGGGCCAGCAACTGTACGGGGTCGATGCTGCCCAGGGAGGTCGGCGGTATGCCGTAGCGGAGCGGATCGAAGGGGATCCGGGGCAGGAAACCGCCCCACTTCGACGACGTGGTGCCGCCCGCCTCGTCCGAGTAGTGCACAGCCGGGTCCCAGCGCTCGGGCGGGACCTCGGTGACGGCGTCGTGGCCGCCGACGACGTTCGCCCAGAAGGCGGCGAGATCGGGGGCGTCGGGGAACATGCAGGCCATGCCGACGACAGCGATGTCGAGCGGCGCGGGCGCCACCGCTTCCTCGTCCGTTTCCGGGCCCGGCTCCCCGCCGAGGAGTGCGGCCCGCTCGGCCAGGAACTCCGCCGCCCCGGATGTCACGGCGTGGTGCAACGCACCGATCGTGGTGGTCACCGAACGCAGCACGGCCACCTCTCCGGCCATGAACATGCCTTCGGCGAGCTGGCGTTCCTCGTCAACGGCCACCAGCGTGCCGGTGGCGTCCCGCTCGACACCCTTGCCGGCGATTCGCAGCCGTCCGACGTTGAGCCGCTCCAGTTCCTCCCAGATCCGCCGGTCGGGCAGTCCCCGCTGTCGCAAGTCCGCTTCGCGTTCCCGGTAGTCCTCGGTGAACGGGCTGGGGACGCAGCGTGTGGCGTGCCCGGGGGCGGTCTCCAGGAGCGTGGTCCGTGTCGCGGTCACGACCTGCCGCTGGAAGAGGGGCTGGATCGCCCCGTGTTCCACCGCTTCCCGGGTGAACAGGTAGGCGGTACCCATGAGGACGCCGACGGCGGCCCCCTGTGCGGTCAGCGGGGCGGCGAGCGCGGCGACCATCGCCGCCGAGCGTTCGTCGTGGACGCCGCCCGCGAAGAACACCTCCAGTCGCTCCGCCGTGCGCTCGTCGGCGTCCGCCAGGAAGTCCTCCAGTACCGCGAGTTGGGCCTCCCACAGCGGGAAACTGCCCCGCGGCCCGACATGACCGCCGCACTCCGAGCCTTCGAAGACGAACCGGCGGGCCCCGGCGTCCAGGAACTGCCGGAGCAGTCCCGGCGAGGGCACGTGCAGGAAGGTGCTGATCCCGGCCCGCTCCAGCACCTCGGCCTGGGACGGCCGCCCGCCCGCGATGATCGCGTGCGTGGGCCGCAGCTCGCGTACCGCATCGAGTTGGGCGCTCCTGACGTCCTCCGGTGCGAAGCCCAGCACACCGACCCCCCAGGGCTTCCCGGCCATGGCGGCGCGGGTCTCCTCCAGCAGGGCGCGCGTCCGTTCGCCGTCCGCGAGCGCCAGCGCGATGAACGGCAGGGCGCCCTCCCCGGCGACGGCTTCCGCGAACCGTGCCTGATCGCTGACCCTGGTCATCGGGCCCTGGGCGACGGGCAGCCGAGTGCCGAGGGCCCGGCTCATCGGGGAGCCGTCCCGCAGCGCCCGGGCGGCCGCTGCCCCGTCGCGCACGGCACCTCGTAAGGATGCATCCAGTGCGCGCACCGCCCGGCCGACATCGCCCCAGCGTTCGGCGAAGCGGGTGGCGAGGAAACCGTCCTGACCGACCGGCAGCAGCTGGGTATGCGGGTTCTGCGCGCCCAGCATCAGCGCCACCGCCGCCGGATCGTCGGCCGCCGGACACGGCGCGTCCGGTCCGCGCCGGAGCAGCACGCGGTGACCGCCCACGACGGCGGTCTCCGAGCCGTCCATGGACCGCAGCGCGGCGAACGTCGCTTCGGGCAGCGCGGACTCGGCCAGCAGTGCCAGCTGGCTGTCCAGTACGACACCGGCCGCCCCGCCCGCCACGGCAGCCGCCGCCGTTCGGGGACCGATGCCGCCGCACGCCCAGACCGGAAGCCGCACGCCGGGCTCGGAGAGCAACTGCTGCAGCAGGACGAAGGTGCCGAGTTCCCCGATCCGGCCCCCGCTCTCCTGGCCCCGGGCGATCAGTCCATGCGCCCCGGCGCGTACCGCTTCCAGAGCCTGGTCCAGGTCCGTGACCTCGACCAGCACGCGGAACTCCGTAGCGACGTCGGACACCTGCCACGGCGAGTCCGGGCCGAGGACCACCGTGTGGGGGCCGCTGTCGGGCCGGCCCGCCGTTGTACCCGTCGCTGCGGTGGCTCTTTCCGCAAGTTCTCCGGGATCCATCCGGCAGTGCGCCGCGACCCGCACCCCGAACGTACCGGGTACCAGGCGTCGGATGCGCGCCAGCGCCTCTCTGGATCTTCGGTCGCCGCACCCCAGGTCGAGCACTCCGAGTCCGCCGGCGCGGCTGACCGCCGCGGCCATTCTGGCGTCCGGTTCGCCCAGCGGGGAGATACCAATGATCAAATCGTCGGCGCGCACAGCAGACGTCATGATTCTCCGAAAAATCGTGAGACCGCATGGTGGGGGGTTTGAGGCAGTGAGCATGACGAACCGACCTGCGAGAACGCACCGTTCGCCCGGATTGCCACGGAAAATGCTTGCGCGAAACCAGCACGGAAGCTATCGCCGCGATTACTCACCGGTCAACTACCCGGTGGGTATTCGGCATCCGGTCGAATCTATTCAGCCAAGCCCGGGAAATCCACGCCAAGAGCTTGAAAACCGAGCAATTCACTTCAGCCGCGATGCCGTTGGGGATGCGGCGGCACAAGTCGCAGCATCCCAATTCCGTCAAAACGCCCGACGGAGACACGCAGGACTCACGTGCTCGAAACACAACCGGTGGCGGGCAGGAGCCGTGTCAACGGTTCATGTCCGTGCCGCATGGCCGGATCGGGCCACCATGCAGGGGAGCGGCGGGGCGGGTCGCCCGGCGGGCGGCGGCCCTCCTCAGGGCCGTCCTGCCGACACGGTCCCGGCGCCCCTCGGCCGAAGTCGCTCGCGGCATGCGCAATTCTCCGCCGCGCACCTCTCGCACTGAAACGCAAACAAACTTTTACCCTGCGGCAACATAGGAATTGTCTTCGCGAACTCCCGGTGGTCGCCGAATGGCTCATGGGTCGCCCGGCGCCGAGCAGAAAGCCTGCCGCGGGTCAATCAGAGACCCGATCCCGATGAATTCGTCTCGTCCGGGAATCCGCCGGTGGACGGGTAAGAGAACCGTCGCGCCAACGGCCCCCGCGAGAAGGAGCCGACACGGACGCTCATGTCGAGGCCGTCCCCGGATCTGCGGACGCTCATGTCGAGGCCGTCCCCGGATCTGCGGACGCGCAGGTCGGCGGCGGCCGCGCTCTCCTGGCCCGGGCAGTACATCTGCAGCACGGCGGCGGTCCGTTACGGCCACGGTGCGCGGTTCACCGCGGTGACCGCCTCGATGAGCGGGCCCTGGTGGGCCGCAAGCGCGAGCGTCGTGCGGTTCAGGCTCGCGGCGCGTCCTCCTCGTGCCCGAACAGGACCACGCTGTACGCCAAGCGGGCGCCGTCCCGACGGCCTCGGCGACTCCTGCGCGCGGGTCGCGCCCCGTGATGCTGCGCAGCCGGAAGACCTGGCCTGCGCCGCGCTCTCCGGCTTGTGGAGACCTTGTCGTCGCGGGGAGCCCGGCGACGAGCGCCTCGACGCGCGCGGCGGCGGGAGTGGATCTCTCGTCGGTGAAGGCGGGCGCGGGGCGAGCCGTCACGGCGACCGCCGAGCCACACACGGAACCCACACTCGCCCGACACATTCAAGCCGGCCGGAAAGCGGAGACGACCCTGTTCAGATATCGCCTCCTCACAGACGGTTGATAGTTCAATGGCCCCACTGCAATACTCCGCATCCGACCCCGTTGCCGCCCCCTGACAGGGCCGCCCCGACCGCCCCGAAAACTGAAGGACGGGGACATCACAAACCCCCCACAAAGTCCGCACAAAAGCCCGGCTTCGATGGGCAGAAGTTCTCGATGAGCCATTTCCCCCGGAAGAACCTGATCATGGCTCATTCCCCTGACCTGCTCCGAAGCCGACCGGCGGATGGCCCGGCACCGCCGGGCGTGCGGTACACGGCAGCAAAGAAGGTGCGTCATGAACGGATTTCCGCCGCAACACGCCGACTGGCCTCCCTCGCTCACCACAGCCGCCGATTCCACACGCCCGCCGTCCATACACGAGCATCCCGAATTCCAGTCGATGCGCCGCGCCTTCCGCACCTTCGGGGCCACGGTCGTGACTCTCGTCGTGGGCGGATTTCTGTTGTACGTACTGCTGTCGAGTTTTGCGTCCGGCGTGATGAACCAGCCCCTCGTCGGCCACCTCACCCTCGGCCTCGCGTTCGGCCTCGTCCAGTTCGCCGTCATGGCGCTGGCCGTGTGGCGCTACACCGTGCACATGCGCCGGCGCATGGACCCCGTGGCACGCCGGCTCCGCGCCGAGCTGAACCGCACCGGGCCCGGCCGCCCCCGTGTCCCGCAGGAGAGGCGGTTCCGCACGTGGTGACGGTCTCCGCAAGCGTCGTGAACCGGTTCAGCCTGCAATTGACCTTCGTCCTCTTCGTCTCCGTCGTCGTGGTGACCCTGTTCACCGCACTGCTGATGGCCCCTCACCGCGATGAGATCAGCGAGTTCTACCTCGGCAACCGGACCATGTCCCCGCTGCGCAACGGTCTGGCGATGTGCGGCGACTATCTGTCGGTTGCAACGCTCCTGGGCAGTACGGGCCTGGTCGCCCTCACGGGCTACGACGGCCTCCTCTACCTGGGCGGGACCACGGTCGCCTGGATGATGGTGCTGCTCGTCATCGCCGAACCCCTGCACAACTCCGGCCGGTTCACCCTCGGCGACACCCTGGCGCTCCGCCTTCCCCGACTCCAGAGGTCCGTGCGCCTGGCCCTCGCCGTCTGCACCCTGGCCGTCACCACCCTCTACCTCGTGGCCCAACTCATCGGCAGTGTGGCCCTGTTGACGCAGTTCGTCGGCGAGCCCAGCCGGACGACCCGCACACTGTGCGTGGTCGTCATCGGCACCATCGTCGTGGTGTACGCCGCGCTCGGCGGCATGCCCGGCGCGACCTTCATCCAGATGGTCAAGGCAGTGATGCTGGTGTCCGGCGTGGCGATCACGGCGGTCATCGTGCTGACCCACTTCCACTGGAACGTCAACGCGCTGCTGTCGGCCGCCGCGCACAACAGCGGCGTCGGCCAACGCTTCCTGGAGTCCGGGCTGCGCTACGGCGCCGGCACCACGAGCAAACTCGACTTCTTCAGCCTGGAACTGGCCATCGTGCTCGGACTGGCCGCACTCCCCCATGTGGTGATGCGGCTGCTCGCCCCCCGCAGCAACCGTGTGCTTCGTACCTCGGTCGTCTGGGCCATGGGCCTCGTCGGCTTCGTCTGTCTGGCCGCGGGCATCCTCGGCCTGGGCGCGGCCGCGATCGTCGGCCGGGGGGCCATCACGAAGATCGACCCCAAGGGTGACGCGGCTGTTCTGCTGCTCGCCCAGTCCATGGGCGGCGGCGTGCTCACCGCGCTGATCTCCTGCCTGGCCTTCGTGACCCTGCTCGCGGTCGCGGCCGGGCTCACCCTGGCCGCGGCCTCCTCACTCGCCCACGACCTCTACGGCGAGGTCATCCGCAAGGGCAGGGCGCCCCAGACCGAGGAGCTGGGCGTGGCCCGGATGGCCGCGGCCCTCATCGGGATCCTGGGCATGCTGCTCGCCCTGCTGCCGTGGGAGATCAGCACGGCGAGCCTGGCGTTCCTCGCCTTCGCCATCGCCGCGTCGGCCATCCTGCCGGCGCTCGTCTACAGCCTGTTCTGGCGCCGCTTCACCGCACAGGGCGCACTGCTCAGCCTGTACGGCGGCCTCAGCTGCTCCGTGCTCCTCGTGGTGTTCTCCCCCGTGGTCTCGGGTGCGCCCACCTCGGTCTACCCGCACTCCGATTTCGCCTGGTTCCCGCTCCAGAATCCCGGCATCGTCTCGATCCCCGCGGGGTTTCTCCTCGGCTGGCTGGGCAGTGTGCTGAGTCCGCATCAGGAGACCGAGGCCTACGAGGAGTTCGAGGTCCGCGCGCTGATCGGTGCGGGCGGGAACTGACGCCGCCCGCACGCTGCGACACGCCCTTCGGAAAGGACCCCCCATGCACTGGCGCACGTCGAAGAAGTCACTGCGCGTCGCGGCATCCGGGGCTACGGCCACGGCAGCCCTCGCGGCCTTCGGCGCCACCGGCCACGCAGCACCCGCGCTCTCCCCCCGGAACACGTCCCTCGCGGCCGTGAACCCGGCCGCCTGTCCGTGGAAGGGCGCGAGCGGCCCCCGGAAGTTCGACGGCCACGGCTACTACAAGGGCTCCTGTGCGTCGTTCGCCGCCTGGGCGATCCGCACCGACGGACGCCACCACCGCAGGTCCCCCGACTTCCTGGGCGTCGCCGGGGACTGGACCGGCGCTGCGACCAGCGCGGTCCCGCACGTCGGTGACATAGCCCAGTGGGACCCGGGCGTGCACGGGTTCGGCAGTGAGGGGCACGTGGCGTACGTCGTGGCCGTCGGCCACGACGGGACGGTCACCCTGCACGAGTACGGCTACCGGAGCGCGTACAACGACTTCCGGCCCGGCTCCCTGAGCATCCGCAGCACTTCGGCCTCGGATCCCAGCCGGTATCTGCGGTTCTGATCGTGGGCCGGGTGACGCGGCAACGTGGGCCGCGGCAGCGCGCGCAGCCGTGATACGACCGGGCCCCGGCCAGGGGAATCCGTCCTGGCCGGGGCCTTTCGTGCAACGCGGTCCGTGCGCGTCAGCCGTTGGGGCGCAATGTCCACACAACAGTCATCTCACCGGTCACGGCGCCGTCCTCGCGCCGGATGGCGATGGAGACGGGGAACTCGGGACGCTGACCCGCGTCCAGTTCGGCGACGACCTCGGCGGCGGGGCGGCCGAGCGTGGCGGTCGCGGTGACCGCGCCCATCGCGAGCTTCTTGTAGGCGATCTCGGCGCTGACGGCGAGCGGTACGGCGCGCGACAGCTGGTCCCCGAACGCGGCCAGCACGATCGCGCCGCTCGCCGACTCACCGAGCGTGAACATCGCTCCGGCGTGCGGCCCGCCGACGTGGTTGTGGTACTCGCTCTGGTCCGGCAGGGCCACCACGGCCTTCTCCGGCGAGGTCTCCAGGAACTCCAGGTTCAGGGTCCTGGCCATCGGCACCGTGGCGGCGAGCATCTCGCCGATCGACATCTGGTCTGCGCTCATGCCACTATGTTACCCGCGAGTAGCCACCTCTGGCCAGAGTCCGGAACTGATCGCCGTATGGTTACGGCCCATGTGGCCAGGAGAGCAGCCGCCGGGGGGCGGGCAGAGCCCGCAGCATCCCGCGGCCGGACAGTCGTCGAACCCGTACCAGCAGCCCGGGTACCACCAGCCGAATCCGTACCAGCAGCCCCAGTCCTGGAGCGGACCCCCGCAGCCGCCGGGCGCGCCCACGACGCCTCCGCCCTCGGGCGGCGACCGGACGAAGCTCATCGCGATCCTCGCGGCCGCGGCCGTCGTGGTCGCCGCGGGCGTGACCGGTTTCGTACTGCTCGGAGGGAGCAAGAAGGACAGGGTGGACCCCGGCCCCACCCAGTCCGTTTCCTCGCAGCCGAGTGCGGACAACCCGCGGAACTCGGGCACCGAGCAGGCCACGATCAAGGGCTGGAAGGTCGTGGTGAACCCGAAGTCCGGGATCGCCTTCGACGTTCCGCCGCAGTGGGAGCTCAAGTCACCGGACTATGCCACATACGTCAGCGACAACAACGACCCCGAGGACAAGCCGCTGGCCGCCATGCGGGCACCGGCCTTCCTGAAGCAGCAGTGGTGCGCCTCGGACGAGAACAAGGACGGCACGAAGGACTACTCACCACTGGCGGCGGCCGGATCCAAGGGCAACAACGGGGCGAAGAACACCGAGGAGATAGCGAGCCTCGACCCGGAGGCCTGGGTCTACGGTCAGTACACCCAGCCGAGCAAGGCGAAGGTGAAGTCCGGCGCCGTGGAGTCCTTCACCACGAATTCCGGCATCAAGGGCAGTTTGGGCAGCGCCTGGTCCGCAGGTGTGGAGAAATCGCAAAAGTGTGCAACGGACGGCAAGGCGTGGGTATTCGCCTTCAAGAACGCCCAAGGTGACCTCGTCTCCTGGCAGTTCTTCGGCGCCAAGGGCGTATCCGAGGAGGTACCGGACTCGACCGTGCGGAAGATCGCCGCCACCGTACGGCTCTTCAAGGACCCGTCGGGCTCCTGAACATCCGGCATCCGGTACGGGTCTGACGAAGGCCAGTGACCGAAACGTGTCACAGGCGGCACTAGGGTTACTGCCCATGTGGCCAGGACAGCAGCCGCCCGGGGGCGAGCAGAACCCGCAGAACCAGAACCCCTACCAGCAGCCGGGGTACCAGCAGCCGAACCCTTATCAGCAGCCTGGGTATCAGCAGCCGAATCCCTATGAGCAGCCGGGGCAGCCGCAGTGGGGTGCGCCCTCGCCCGCGCAGGCTCCGCAGCCGCCGAGCGGCGGGGGTGGCGGGAACCGGACGAAGATCGTCGCGATCGTGGCGGCCGCGGCCGTGGTCGTGGCCGCCGGCGTCACGGGCGCCCTGGTTCTGGGCGGCAACAAGGACGACAAGGCCGACGGGGGCAGCAAGAACGCCGGCCCGTCGGTCAGTGCCTCGCAGAGCTCGACGGCCTCGGCGTCCGCGTCCGACAACCCGCGCAGCGGCGATGCCGAGAAGCCGACCATCCCGGGCTGGAAGGTCGTCATCAACCCCAAGTGGGGCACGGCCTTCGACGTACCGCCGGACTGGGACGTCAAATCGCCGGATCTGGAGATCGGCTTCGAGAACAACAACGGCAAGGCCGGTGACAAGCCGATCATCGTGATGTCCGCGCCCGCGTTCCTCAAGGAGAAGTGGTGCACGTCGGACAGCAACAAGGACGGCCGGCCGGAGGACACGGCGCTGGCCGCGGTGGGTACCAAGGGCGCCAGCGGTGCCAAGAACGCCGATGAGGTCGCCGTGAACCAGGTGCCCTGGTGGGTGTACGGCGGTTACACGCAGCCGGACAAGAAGAGCATCACCTTCGACAAGAAGGCGAAGCCGTACAAGACCGCTTCCGGGATCGAGGGCAGCATCGCCTGGGCCCGCTCCAAGAACACGCCCCAGAAGGGGAAGTGCGCGACCGACGGCAAGGCCATCACGTTCGGCTTCAAGAACTCCGCCGGTGACTTCGTCGCGTGGAACTTCTACGGCGCCACGGGGGTGAAAGAGGAGGTCCCCGACGCGACGATCATGAAGATCCTCAGCACGGTACGTCTCCACGGCGACCCGACGTCGTCCTGAGCCCCGCACCGGGTGCCATGGCGACCATGGCACCCGGCGGTCCCCATGGCTCGGTCTGCCCGACGGTTCCGTTCAGCCGGCGCCCGGGCCGGGCCGACGGTTCCGTTCAGCCGGCGCCCGGGCCGGGCCGACGGTTCCGTTCGGCCGGCGCCCGGGCCTGGCCGACGGCTCGGTTCAGCCGATGGTGAAGGATCCGTCGGGCGGCTCGGGTGACGGGACGGCGTTCGCTTCGTAAACCGGCTCGGCGGTGCCCAGGAAGTCCCGTAGTCCGGCGCCGTGTTCGACGCGGGCCGGGAACGCGTCCGCGGCGGTGCGGCGGGCGATGGGGGCCGTATCGAGCGGCTGGTGCGCGGCGATGAGCACCGCGTTGCCGAAGCGGCGGCCACGCAGCACACCGGGCTCGGCGATCAGCGCCAGCTCCTCGAACACCGTCGCGAACGTGGCGAGTTGGGAGCGGAGGAAGGCGAAGGGGGCGGCGTCGGCGAGGTTCGCCAGGTAGACGCCGTCCGCGCGCAGCACCCGCTCGGCCGCGCGTGCGTACGCCACCGTCGTCAGATGGGCGGGGACGCGGGAGCCGCCGAAGACGTCCGCGATCACGACATCGGCGGAGTCCGCCGGGGCCGCCTCCAGCCAGGCACGGGCGTCGGCCGGGTGCAGGGTGATGGCGGCGTCGGCGGGCAGGGGCAGGTGTTCCGCGACGAGGTCCAGCAGACCCCGGTCGGCCTCGATGACGTCCTGGCGTGAGCCGGGCCGGGTCGCGGCGACGTAGCGCGGCAGGGTGAGCGCGCCACCGCCGAGGTGCAGCACGTCCAGAGCCCGCCCCGGCTCCGCGATCGTGTCCAGCACATGCCCGAGCCGTCGGGCGTACTCGAACTCCAGATGCGTCGGCGTGTCCAGATCGACATACGACTGCGGCGCCCCGTCGACCGTCAGCAGCCAGGCCCTCTCATGGTCCACATCGGGCATCAGCTTGGCGGTCCCATGATCGACCGCACGCGTCACGGGTATGGGCTCGGTCACGCCTCCATTGTGCCGGGCCGGTGACACGACCCACAGGGCGGCACCCGGTCAGCCCCGCCACACCTGGCCGACCTCCTTGACATGCTCCCCCGCCTGTTCCCTCCCCGCGCGTGCCGCCGGTTCCCGGCGGGTGGGGTCCAGGGGGTTGCGCCCGAAGGCCTCCCGGGCCACCGCGGACGGAGTGACGACCGTGACCCGCGCGCCCTTCTCCCTCAGCCGCTGCGCCTGGGACTCGGCCGAGGCCAGGGGACCACCGCCCCGGCCCACCGGGGCGAGGACGACCACACGGTCATAGCCCGCGGCCAGGTGCGCATTGGCCGGGGAGTGGGTGCCGCCGTCCATCCAGCGGCGGCCCTCGATCGTCACCGGCGGCCACGCGCCCGGCACCGCGCAGCTCGCGGCCATCGCATCCACCAGCGGGACCTCACTGTGCCGGTCGAAGACACGCAGTTCCCCGGTAGCCGTGTCGACAGCCGGCACACGCAGCGGCCGGTCCGGCCACTCCGGCGAGACCAGTCGGCTCTCGATCGCCGCCCGGCGGGCCGCCTCGGACGGCGTCCGCGCCGCGAGCGCCATCCGGCCGATCTTCCGGCCGTACTCCTCGGGCGTGCCCGACTTCAGCGTTGCCCAGGCGTAGCGCAGGTACATCGACGTCGTCAGCCGACCCGCTATCTCCCCCTGGGGAGCCGCGAGTTGACGCTTGTACAGCTCCTGGAACGTCAGCTTGCCGGAGGCGAGCTGAGCTCCGACCGTGGCGCCCGCCGAGGTGCCGATGACCACGTCCGCGTCCCCGAGATCGAGGCCGGCCTCCCCCAGCCCGTACAGCAGCCCGCCCAGCCAGCCGATCGCGCCGCCTCCACCGCCGCCGAGTACAACCGCCCTGCCCGCCATGGCTCCCCGCTTCCCCCACGACTCCATGTGCCGTCAAGTCTTGCGCACACCACTGACAGTCGCCGACGCGGGTGCCCACCCCTCCGGGCGGGCACCCGCGGTTCGACCTCGGCACCGCGCAGCCGCGGCACGGTCATGTCGCTGCGCAGTCGCCGGCGGATCAGCCGCTGCCCTCCGACGAGCGCGCCGGCCAGGCCG